>NZ_JANLGY010000024.1 GCF_024653915.1 Sulfuricaulis sp.
CTGCGGTTCTTTTTTTAAAAACGTCAGCCCCTAAATCCAAGCGAGTAGATAATCGCTTGCACCCTCCCTGGCGTTGTCCTCATTCCAAGGCACCCGCACAACTAAACCCTACTATTTTTATAGGTTATATGGAATGTAGGGGTATAGCAAGTTAGAGGGGTAATTCAGCGCCGGCCACCGTTGCTGACGGCGAATAAAACTCGATCGAGCATACGCACCGGCAAAACCCGCCGCAGCACGGCGAAAAGATGCGTGGGAAAGGTAACGGCATAACGCGCTTTCGGCCGGCGCGCCTCCAGTGCTTTGATCACTTTCTTCAGCACCGCTTCCGGCGGCAGCGTGAACGGCAAAGGCTTCTCGCCGCCCAGGCGCTGTTCCACGCGCGCGTAATAGTCACGATACGCGCTGTGCTCGCGGTCGATGTTGCGCTTGAAGGCCGCGTAGGCGTTGGCGCGAAAGCGGCTATTGCCAGTGTCAGTTTGCTCGATTCACTGGTGCTCTATGGCTTTCCGGAAAAAAGCAAATTATTTGCGGTGGGGCATCTGATTTTTGTCGTTAGCGCTTTAGCGTGGATGTTCTTCTGGCCAAGGCGTATTGGACGGCGTCAGGATTAAATAATGAGATTGCCCTCTAACAATCAAATCAAGTTCGCCCGCGAAAGGCGCTGGCCGGACGTGCGAGAACCGCGCACCGTTTATTTGAGTCATTATCCCGGAACGATGAGCTTGGTTGACATGCTATATTGAGTATAGTCATAATATGATATGTGGCGCATCGAAGAGCACCGACGGGTGGATAAACAGGCTGCGGCGGTCCCGAAGGATATCCTCAAGCGCTACGAAAAGTGGAAGGACATTGCGGCGATATCCGGCCCACCCGGGCTCCGTCTGATCAGGGGATTTCGTGACGAGGCTCTTTCAGGCGAGTGGCGAGGTTACCGGTCTTCCCGACTCGGAATTCAGTGGCGCGTCATCTACCGCGTGGTTGCCGAGAAGCTGCTCTTCCAGGTCGCATCGATAACCGCGCATGACTATAGGAGGTCATAAATGAAAGAGTATCGTCCTGCCAAAAAGCGTGTCACGGTTTCGGTCGGTGAGTCCGTGCGCATTCTTCGTGAACTCCAGGAGTTGAGCCAGAGCCAATTGGCTCGCCTGACCGGCATTCCCCAGGCCACCATTTCAGCCATCGAGAACGATCGTGTCCGTCTGGGTGTCGAGCGGGCCAAGGTTCTCGCCCGGGCACTCAAGTGTCATCCCGGGGTGCTGGTATTTCCCGGCTGGAAGCTGCCCGACAAAGCGGCGGCATAACAGGTTGTTCAACCGTGCGCGCAAAAACAGCGTGCCGGTGAACTCTGCGTTAGTGACGCCCGCCATTGCTGGTGGCGGACAGGATTTGGTCGAGCACGCGCACCGGCAACACCCGTCGCAACACGTGAAAGAGATGCGTGGGAAAGGTCACCCCATAGCGCGTCTTCGGCCGGCGCGCCTCCAACGCGCGAATCACCTTCTTCAGTACGGCTTCGGGCGGGAGTGTGAAGGGCAAGGGCTTGGGGCCTTCGAGGCGTTTTTCCACGCGCGCGTAGTATTCACGATACATACTATGTTCACGGTCTATGTTGCGCTGGAAGGCCGCGTAGGCGTTGGCGCGGAAACGGCTTTCGATCGGGCCGGGTTCGATGATCGAGATATATATATTGGTATTGCGCAGTTCCAGGCGCATCGTGTCGGACAATGCCTCGAGCGCGAACTTGGTGGCGTTGTAGGCGCCACGATAGGCGAAGCAGACAATACCGAGGATCGAGCTCATCTGGATGATGCGTCCTTCGCCCTGTGCGCGCATGGCGGGGATGACGAGGTTGGTCAGTTCCTGGGTGCCGAACAGGTTGGTCTCGAATTGGGCCCGCAATGTGTCGCGGGATAAATCCTCAACCGCGCCGGGCTGTCCGTAGGCGCCGTTGTTAATCAGCGCATAGAGCCGCCCTTGTGTGCGACCGAGCATGTTCTGCACGGCGGCTTGAATAGATTCAGAGGAATCCAGGTCGAGCCATAAGCTTTCAAACCCCGCGGCCGAGAGAGCGGCGACATCCGGCTCCTTGCGCGCGCTGGCGAACACCCGGTAACCGCGTTCCCGCAGGCCATGCGCGAGGCAGTTGCCGATGCCGGAAGAACAGCCGGTGATCAATACGCTTTTCGATTCCATGCGGATGGTGTCGGTCAGGAATGTGGCACCATGGGGAAACCGACTGTAGGGTGTTTACCGCCGTAGTTCAATTGCCCGGTTCATGGCGTCGGCGCTGAATTCCGGTATAATTTGCGCGCTTATATGACGGCGCTTTATTTTTCATTCGACCTCGCGGAAGGACACCGCCCCTTGAGCTCCCATGCCCACGCCTGCTGTTGAAACTTCCGGAAAACTGCGCGTCGGCGTCGCCGGTGTCGGTTATCTCGGCCGCTTTCATGCGCGCATCTACGCCGCCATGCCGGATGTCGAACTCGTCGGCGTGGCCGATTCCGATGAACGCGTGGCGAAAGAAGTGGCTGAGCAGCATGGCTGCCGCGCCTACACCGACGCGCGCGAACTGATCGGGAGCGTGGACGCCATCAGCATCGTGGTGCCGACCATTTACCATGGCGATGTGGCGCGACCGTTCCTTGAAAAAGGCGTGCACATGCTGATGGAAAAACCCATCGCGCCAACCTACGAGGAATCACGCGCGCTGGTGGAGCTGGCCGAACGCGCGGGGGTGATTTTTCAGGTGGGGCATCTCGAGCGCTTCAACGCCGGCATCATGGCGCTGGCCGAGCGCGCACAGAATCCGCGCTTCATTGAGGTGCATCGCCTTGGCCCCTTTGTCGAACGTGCCACCGACGTGGACGTGGTGACCGATCTCATGATCCACGACATCGACATCGTGCTGTCGCTGGTGAAATCGGATATCCGGAATATCGCCGCCACCGGCACCAACGTGCTCACCGATCACGTGGACATTGCCAACGCCCGCATTGAATTTGAGAACGGCGCCGTGGCAAACGTGACTGCCAGCCGCGTCTCGAACAAGAAACTGCGTCGTATCCGCATCTTTGGAACTGAGCACTATTATGGTCTTGACTACATCGACCAGAAGCTCGAAATGGTCCGCTCCGAACCGGACCCGGACGGCGGAAAATGGCCGCACATCGTGACCGAGCGGCTCGACATCACGCCGCGCCCGCCGCTGGACGCCGAACTCGAATATTTCGTGAAATCCGTGCGCACCGGCACGCCGCCCCTGGTCACCGGCAGGGTGGGGCTCGAGGCACTGCGCGTGGCCCTGCTCGTCAAGGAGAAAATCGCCGCATGCACGCCGTAACCAGGGCCCAGCCCGTCCCGTTTCTCGATCTTACCGCGCAGTACAAACGCCTCGAAACCGAATGGCTCGCCGCCATCCGCGAGACCGGCGCGCGCGGCAGTTTCATTCTTGGCCCGCATACTCAGGCGTTCGAAAAGGAATTCGCCGAATACGTTGGCGTGAAGCACGCCATCGCGGTGGCCAATGGCACGGATTCGCTTTATCTCTCGTTGCGCGCGCTGGGTATAGGCAAGGGCGATGAGGTCATTACCACACCATTCACCTTCTTTGCCTCGGCCGAAACCATCGACATGGTCGGCGCCACGCCGGTATTTGTTGATATTCTCCCGGACAGTTTCTGTCTCGACCCCGCGAGCGTGCGCGCGAAAATCACACCTAAAACCAAGGCCATCGTGCCGGTGCACATCTTCGGTTATCCGTCCGGGATGGACGAGATCATGGAAATCGCCAAAAAGCACAAACTCGCCGTGATCGAAGACTGTGCCCAGTCTTTCGGCGCACTGCATAACGGCAAGGTGGTCGGTTCGATCGGCGATACCGGTAGCTTCAGTTTCTATCCGACGAAGGTTCTTGGTTGCTACGGTGACGGCGGTATGGTCACGACCAATTCAGATGCGGTTAACGAACATATCCGTCGGCTGCGTAACCACGGCGCGGCGAAGCCCTTCCTGCATACCGAAATCGGCATGAACAGCCGACTCGACGAGGTTCAGGCGGCGGCGCTGCGCATCAAACTGCGGCATATCAAAGATGACATCGCTGGCCGGCAGAAAGTGGCGGCGGAGTATACGAAGCGCCTGACTAACTCCTCTGTCAAAACCCCGCCCTTACCCAAAAACGGCACACATGTTTTCAATCTCTATACTATTCGCGTGCACAGGCGCGATGCTGTGCGTCAGGCCCTGACGGACGCACAGATTGGCACCTCGCAGTGCTATCCGCAGGGACTGCACCTGCAAGAAGTCTACAAGCATCTCCACTATAAGCCCGGCAGCCTCCCCGTGTGCGAGCACGCCTGTACTGAAACGCTGTCACTCCCCATGTACCCCGGTATGCCGCTTGGCCACATTGAGCGCGTATGCGAGGTTCTGCTTGCCGCCATCAGCCCGCGCAGGGCGCAATAGCGCAACCTATTGCGCCTTACGCTGACTTCCCTTTATCCCGGCATGCGCCGGGTGGGGATGTTCAGCGAATGAGTAATCTTCTTTAGAGGCGTTATCTGCTTCCTGACGTATGGGGAGAGATAAGCCTCTGTTCTGACGGTATTTTGTACTTTTGCCGGCCTGAAATATCTCTAAATGCGGGCATTTCGCGGGAATTCCCTGATTCGCCGTGCGGGAAGACAGGCACGGAACTTGCAACTTTTGCTCCACCTGTCAGGTATTTCCCGAGGTGTTTTCATGACTGTGACCATCAAGCGCATCAGGCCCGTATTAATCAGTGTCTTTTTTTTCGCCATCCTGAACGCCCTTTCCCCGCTTTCGGTGGCAGCAGAAGATCCACCCGACGCCAAGACCATTACCGGCGCCGGCGAACATTTCTCGTGGGTTATTCTCGACGAGCTCAAGCCGGACCTGGAGCGCAAGTATGGCCGCATCATCAAGCTATTCGGCAAGGAGTCCATGCTCGGCGCGGGCTGCGGCAAGGGGATAAAAAAGGCCAAGGAAAACGGTCCCGGTCACGAAACCTTCGGCTTCGTCTGCTGCCCGTTGAGTCCAGAAGAGGTTCAGAAGGAAGGTCTCACGGCTCATCCGCTGGCGCAGGAGGCGCTGTTGATTCTGGTGAACAAGTCCAATCCGGTTGAGGATATTCCGATCGAAAAGGTCCGCGCCATCTTTCGCGGCGAGATTACCAACTGGAAAGAGGTGGGCGGGGAGGACAAACCCATCGTCGTGGTGCTGCGCCCGCACTGCCCGGATCGCCCCGGACACTGGAAGACCATCGTTCCGGCGCTCGATCAGTTCCGCAAGGACCGGCTCGATGTGAAGAGCGAGGCCGAGGTGGTTCAGCGGGTTTCCGATTTTGCGGAGGGTGTCGGCAATATCGGCGCCACCTGGATCTTCAGTTCGGATGAAAAGGTGAAGGTCGTCAAGGTCAGCGGTCTCGCCCCCACGGCGGAAAACCTCAAGTCGGGCAAGTATCCCTTCACGCAGGAACTGTCCATCGTGACCCACGGCGAGATCTCCGGCGACCTGGCCGGCATCATCAAGGATGTGCAGACGAGCAAGGCGTTCAAGGAAGTAGGGAAGAAATACGAACTGGTTCCGCGAAACTAGCGCCTGACCGTGTTTCTTCCGCGCACATACCGGCTCCGCCTGGTTGTCTACATCACCGTCCTGCTGGTGTTCCTGGTGGCGGTGCTGGCGTTTTCGTATCGCGGCAGCCGCGCGCTCATCCTGCAGGTGGCCGAGAACAATATCAGCCGCGTGGCCCAGCAGATCGAAGGCCAGGTCGGATATGACGCGCGCGATTCCCGCGCGCGCGTCAAGATGATCCGCGACAATGTCCCCCTGACGGAGTACCTGTTCATCGCCGCCGCGCTCGATACCGACGCCGCCGCTGTCCGGGAATTGTATCAAAGGCAATTCGGCTGGCTGCCGGCGGATCGGGTGGTTTTGCTCATGAAGAACGGCAAGGCCATGCTCGGCGCGGAGCATGCGGACCTGATCCAGGCGCTGCGCGCGCGGCGCGCGCCAAAGCAACGGCTTGAACAGCAGTTCTACCTCTACGGAAAGAACGGACTGGAGCTGGTTTCCGCGGCACCCGTGGATTACCGCTCACAATACCTCGGCGTGGTCGCGATCACCGCGGCCATCAGCGATGAGTGGATGAAGACCACGCGCCGACTCAGCAACGGCCATCTCATCATGGTGAAGGACGGCAAAATCATCCAGACCACGCTCGGGAGCGAATGGGCAGGGCTTGGCTTCAATCCGGCGTCGAATGTGCTGCGTGCCGGCAATGAAGAATTTCTGGTGCGGCAGATCCAGGTGGCCGGCGCGGACCCCGGCCTGCCTACCTTATGGTTTGCGCTGTCGGAGGCGGAGTTGACGGAACGAATCAATCGCCAGCGCAACCAGATACTGGCGCTGGCCGCCACGGGGGGCGTCGGTATTCTGTTGATCGGTTTCCTGATGTTGCGGAATTTCAGCGCGCCCCTGGGAAGGCTGGTTGCCGTCATCAAAGAGGTCGGCGATGGCCGGTTCCCGGATTTCCGCGAGACGGAAAACAGGGACGAGATCGGCTACCTGTGGAACCAGTTCGCCGAGATGGTCCGCAATCTGCGCGACAAGCAGGAGGAACTTGCCGCCGTGCACCAGCAGCTCGAAAAACAGGCGGTCACCGACGCGCTTACCGGTCTCTACAACCGCCATTACCTCTACGATATCTATCCCAAACTCTGGAGCGAGGCGTTGCGGCAGAACGGCGGGCTTTCCGTGATCCTGATCGACCTCGACCACTTCAAGTCGGTCAACGACCGTTTTGGACACCCGACCGGCGACACGGTGCTCGTGCACGTGGCAAATGTGTTGCGCGAGTCTTGTCGGGTGAGCGATTTCCTGTTCCGCATGGGTGGCGAAGAGTTCATCGTGCTCACGCACGCCGGCCTTGAAGGGGCGCAGGTGCTGGCGGAAAAGATCCGGGAGGCGTTGGAGCGCAGTCCGATCAACGAAGGCCAGTTCACCATCCGCACGACCGCCAGCCTCGGTGTGGCCCAGGCGGAGGAAACCGACGGCCTGAATGGACTGACCCAGACGCTGGCACGTGTGGACAAGGCGCTTTACGCCGCCAAACAGGCGGGACGCAACCGCGTGGCCTGTTGGCAGACGCCGCGCCTAGTTGTCTCCAAACGCTGACCTCTCGTGTCGGTGTTGCACGCTATGTTTTTGGCCAGCTCACGGCGACTTGGTACACGCCACGGCTTCGGTCAGCACGCAGGCTGTATCTGCCTCATGGTCACCGTGCGCGGAGTCTTCGCCAAGGAACTTCTTGCATGTTCACTGCCCGCTTGCCAAGCCCGCTGAATGATGGCGACTCGTAGTCGATTGCACTCTAATGTTCTTGTGCGCGCCGCGATGCTCTGCGCGGTGGTTCTGCTTGGCCTGTCGGTCCCCCCAATCGGGTTCCTGGCCGGTTTTATCGGTCGGATGCCTAATCAGCTTGCCGTGCCGTTCGTGGAACAGTGGTCGCTGCTCAAAACCCTGTGGGCGTCAAATCCGGAAGCGGCGACACGGATCCTGATGCAACAGCCGCTGATGGTGATTGCGCACAGCGAGCCGGCCAGCGGAATGGGGGTATGGAAGCTGTTCTTCTACCCCGTTCCTGTGGCGGTTCTCCTGGCGGTTTCGATCTTTGCTGCTGTTATTCTCTGCCCCGGTGCCCGCGGCGCGACGTTGCGGCGCCTCGTTCCGCTGCTGCCGGGAATGGCGGTACTGGTGTTCGTTACGACCTACGTACAAGTGTCGACCTGCTGCACGGGCGGACCGCGGTGGGCTCTCGACGTCTGGCTGTTCTCGCTTGCGTACAATCCGCTCAGTACACTGATCGACTGGCAACAGCTTTACTCCCGGATTGAGGGGTTATTGTCGATCATGCAGGTTGTACTGGCGCTGCTCGGCGCAGTACTTCTTGCGTTGGGGGCTAGACGAGCAAGGAATGAACACGCTGATGCGAAACGGCTTCGTGGCACATCCGATCCGTCGGGGCATTCCTCATGACCGTCACGGGCAAGCTCCAGCGGAGTTAGTGCGGCGGCATGAATCCATTTGAACTTATCCAATGGGCATTTCTCAGGATGGCAACATTGACCATTGTCAAAAGGTGCCGCCATCCCAGCCCCACATAGAATCCTTGGCATCCGCGAATTCGATATAAACCCGCTCTGACGGGATTTTGAGTTCATCCAATACAAGTTGGCACAGCACCTTGGATAAGGTCTCCGTCTTGCTCTCCGGAAGGCCGATGGATTTAAGTTCAAGGTAGGCACAAGGTGTGGTACTGCCCGCGAACATCATGGGTTGGGCGGGGTCGATGCGCACCATGACGTATTTTTCAGGTTTGCCGATATTTTTGGACACCAGCACCGAAGCCTTTTTCAGAAATTCCTGCTTGGTGTCTTCCGCTATCTCGCGGTTGGTCTGGATTTTAAGATAGGGCATGGCATCCTCCTGGGTTGTTCTGCCGGACATAATAATCCACCATAGGGTGGACCATGAAACAACATTCACCTTCCTGCGAACGCAATAAAGAACCGATTCTGGCGGTGCTGCGCAATATTTTCACCGCCCCCGGCCTGATACTGGAAATCGGCAGCGGCAGCGGCCAGCACGCCGTGCATTTTGCGCGCGGGCTGCCACAGATGACATGGCAGCCGACCGATACCACCGAAAACCTTCCCAGTATTTCCGCCTGGCGCGCGGAGGCAAGTTTGCCCAACCTGCGCGAACCGATGGCGCTCGACCTCTTTGTCGATGCCTGGCCGGCGAAAGAGGCGCAGGCGCTCGTGTGCATCAATACCCTGCACATCGTCGCATGGGAGGCCGTGCAAAAATTATTCATCGGCGCTGGACGGCTGCTCAAAACTGGTGGCATTGTGTATGTCTACGGTCCCTATCGTTACGCTGGCCGAGCGCTGGAACCGAGTAACGAGGACTTCGATCGCTGGTTGAAGGCCCGCGACCCGGTTTCCGGCGTGCGCCTGTTCGAAGACGTGAACCGGCTGGCTGAACAAAATGGTTTTATTCTCGCCGGCGACCGCGCCATGCCGGCAAACAATCGTTCGATATGGTGGCAAAAGAGCTGATGCAACCGGTCCTCATTCGGCTTCCCTCGGCAGCCCGCGGATGATACTTTCAGTACGGTCCGGCAACGACATTCAGGTGATTTCACCATAATGCTGCACTTCATTGCCAATGGATTGGTGGCAGCCGCGATTATCCTCCAGTTTCTGGCGCTGAGACCTGTCCGAATATTGATTGCGCTGCTTCCCCCCGGCCGACTGCGGTTCAGTTGGTATGTCCTGACCGCCCTCATTATTATTTTTATTATCGGTTACGGCGCCTACATTCCGGCGTTCTGGGGAAGCCATGAGAGACTCTCTGATCTTGTTGTTCCGGCAGTTTTTTTCCTGGTCGCATGCTTCGTGCTTCTGGTAAACATCCTGTCCCTCGAAACCGCGCGCAACATGCAACGCCTGAGAGTTTTCGAACAGGAAAGCATCACCGATCCTCTAACGGGTATCTATAATCGCCGCTATCTGGAGCGCCGTCTGACGGATGAAATTGCGCGTGCCAATCGTTATGGCATGCCGCTTTCCGTGCTCTTGATTGATATCGATCATTTCAAGCGCGTCAATGACATCTATGGGCATCAGGTTGGTGACCTGGTGCTGGAAGGCATGGCGCAACTGATTGTCACTACCCTGCGGACCACGGACATCGTGGCGCGCTATGGCGGCGAGGAAATCATGGTAATTGCGCCGAGCACGCCCGTGAAAATAGCGGCTGATTTGGCTGAAAGGCTGCGCAAGATTGTGGAGAACGCCTCATTCGAGGTGCCGATCGAACTGGATTGCGATATCAGCGCGCTGGGTGTCACGGTGAGCATTGGTGTGGCCTGTATTGGTCCACACACCAAGGATATGCAGGATCTGATACAGAGCGCTGACAAGGCGTTGTACCGCGCAAAAAGCGAAGGGCGCAATCGTGTCGTCACGGGTAATACCACGGACGTCTGAATTCTCACTCCGCTTATATATTGGGAACCTCTAAAAATCGCTTCTCATGTAGGTTGGGTCAAGCCGCGTCAGCGGCGGACCCAACACAATTTCGCCCGGAGCGAAATTGGGCGCACACAGTGCGCCCGAAGGGCGAGCCACAGGGATGTGGCGAGTCAAAATCATATTGTTCGGCGGGTTTCGCTTCGCTCAACCCACCCTACACTTGAATTATTAGAGGTTCCCTCTTGTTAATTAGCCAGAGTTTTGCCGGCGCGCCTGCGCCACGGCTTCCGCCAGCGTGGCACAACCGGAGACCCGCACACGCTCGGCCAAGTTGCGCACGATGGCCTGCACCACGCACGGCCCTTCGTAAATCAGCGCGGTGTATATCTGGACCAAATCGGCGCCGGCGACGAGCTTGTTCCATGCGTCGTCCGCGTTTTCAATACCGCCCACACCAATAATCGGAACGTTTCCCTGAAGATGGCTGTACAGCTTGCGGATGATTTCCGTGGAAAGCGATTTGAGCGGACGGCCGCTCAGGCCGCCGCTCTGGTGCGCCAGCGGATCGTTGGCAAGATGGGGACGAGTGATGGTCGTATTGGTGGCGATAACCGCATCGAATTTGTGTTCCAGCACCAGCCGGGCAATTGCAGTAATCTGAGTATCATCCAGATCGGGCGCGATCTTGAGCGCGATCGGCACGTAACGTCCGTGTTTTTCAGCGAGTGCGGCCTGTTCCGCCTTTAATGTACGCAGCAATGCTTCGAGATTTTCTTCATTCTGAAGGTCGCGCAGGCCAGTCGTATTCGGCGAGGAGATGTTGACAGCAATGTAATCCGCGTGGGGATACGCGTCTCGGAGTGCGGCGCAATAGTCTTCGACCGCGCGTTCAACCGGCGTGTCGCGATTCTTGCCGATATTAATCCCGATTGGGCAAGGCCTGGCCTCGCGAGCAAGATTGACCAGGAGCTGACTAAGACCGACGTTGTTGAACCCCATGCGATTGATCAGCGCCGCCTGCTGCGACAGGCGAAACAGACGTGGTTTTGGGTTGCCGGGCTGCGGCCGCGGGGTAACTGTACCGAGCTCGAGGAAGCCAAAACCCAGATCGGACAAAGGCTGGATATATTCGGCATTTTTATCCAACCCGGCCGCCAATCCCACCGGGTTTGGAAAATTAAGTCCCATCACGCTGACCGGCAAAGATGTCGGGCGATGCGCGAATACAATTCGTGTCAGTGCACCGGCGCCGGGTATCCGGTACAGCAGGCGCAACGCTGAAAAGGTCAGGTGGTGGCTGGTTTCGGCGGGGAGCCGGAAGAGCAGCGGGCGCAACAACCGATACGAGACGCAAGTGTTCATGGGAGTGGATGCATGATAAGCCGGCAGTGGGTGAGAATGTCAACGACAAAAAGTCATGCTGTTGTATTTATGGTGATGCGATATGATGGAATCAGCATCATCCATTGGACATGACATCAGGAGGATGAATATGGCCAGAGCACAGAAGGTCAGTTACTTCGCGATGCAAATCCCCAACCGGGCGGGCGAGGCGGGGCGGATTCTGGCGGGGTTGGCGAAGGCCGGGGTCAATCTGCTGGCGTTCACCGGTTTTCCCAGCGGAAACCGGTCGCAGGTGGATTTTATTCCCGCCAACCCGACCACCTTTCTGGCGGTTGCCCGGGGCATGAAACTCAGGGTGCGCGGCAAAAAGACGGGATTTCTCGTTCGCGGCAGCGACCAGCGCGGTGCGATTGCCAAGGTGATGTTGAAGTTGGCGAGGGCCAAGATCAACGTCACCGCTGTGGACGCAGTCTGTGCCGGCGCCGGACGTTTCGGTGCGATTCTCTGGGTTAAACAGAAGGATGTAAACCGCGCGGCGCGCTCGCTCGGCGCCTAATATCCACCTTATTGCCCTCCGTCGCGTCGCGGCGGAGGCTCAGGTGTTGTCCGTTTTCCACTTCAGCCAACTCCTCGGTCTACGGTAGAATGACCGGCTTTCATCGGTCGGCCATCGGGCACGGGCGGAGATTTCATGGCAAGCAAACTGAATCGTTATAGTTCCCGCATCACGCAACCCAAGTCGCAAGGCGCCTCGCAGGCGATGCTTTACGGCACCGGCCTGACGCGCGCGGATATGGACAAGGCCCAGATTGGTATCGTCGCCAACTGGTTCGAGGGCAACACCTGCAACATGCATTTGAACGATCTGGCCGCCCGGGTCAAAGAAGGCGTGACGAAAGCAGGGCTGGTGGGCATGCGCTTCAACACCATCGGCGTATCGGACGGCATTTCCATGGGCACGGATGGAATGTCATATTCTCTGCAGTCGCGCGAGGTCATCGCCGACTCGATCGAGACGGTCATGGGTGCGCAGTGGTATGACGGGCTCATCGCGTTGCCCGGCTGCGACAAGAACATGCCCGGCTGCCTGATCGGCATGGGCCGGCTGAACCGTCCGGCGATCATGGTATACGGCGGCACCATCAAGCCGGGCCACAGTAAAAAGGGAGACACCCTCGATATCATCTCGGCGTTCCAGAGTTATGGCGAATTCATTGCCAATAAGATCGACGAGACGACGCGCGAGGACATCGTCGAACACGCCTGCCCCGGCGCGGGGGCGTGTGGCGGCATGTACACCGCGAACACCATGGCCAGCGCCATCGAGGCACTCGGCATGTCTCTGCCGTATAGCTCCTCGGTTCCGGCAATGGAGCCCGGCAAGCGCGAGGAGTGCTTGCGTGCCGGCGCCGCCATGCGCGAATTGCTCGAAAAGGACATCAAGCCGCGCGACATCATGACGCGCGCGGCGTTCGAGAACGCCATGGTCATGGTCATGGCGCTCGGTGGGTCGACCAACGCCGTGTTGCACCTTATCGCCATGGCGCGTTCGGTGAGGGTGAATCTCACGATCGACGATTTTCAGAAGGTCTCGGATCGTGTGCCGTTTCTCGCGGACCTGAAACCGAGCGGCAAGCACGTCATGGAGGATTTGCACAACGCTGGGGGAACGCCGGCAGTGATGAAATATCTGCTTGAGAAGAAATTGCTCGAGGGCGGGTGTCTCACGGTCACGGGAAAGACCATCGCGGAAAATCTCGCCAAGCTTCCAGGTTTGAAAGCCGGTCAGAACGTTATCATGACGCTGGAAAAACCTGTCAAGGCGAGTGGCCATATACAAATCCTCAAGGGCAATCTCGCACCGGGCGGAGCCGTGGCCAAAATCACCGGCAAGGAAGGTTTGCGTTTCACGGGTCCGGCGCGGGTGTACGACTGCGAGGAAGACATGTTGAAAGGCCTCGAACGCGCGGAGATCAAAAAAGGTGATGTGGTGGTCATCCGTTACGAAGGTCCGAAAGGCGGTCCCGGCATGCCCGAAATGTTGACACCCTCTTCAGCCATCATGGGCGCGGGCCTGGGAAAAGACGTGGCGCTTATGACCGACGGACGCTTCTCCGGCGGATCACACGGCTTCATCATCGGTCATGTGGTGCCGGAGGCGCAGGAAGGCGGGCCGATCGCGCTGATTCGTGATGGCGATGTGATCACGATCGATGCCGGGAAGAACGAGATCAGCGTGGCGGTGAACGATGCGGAAATGGCCAAGCGCAAGGCGGCCTGGAAAATGCCGCCGTACAAAGTTACGCACGGTACGCTCTACAAGTTCATCAAGAATGTCAAAAATGCCTCCGAAGGTTGCGTCACCGACGAATGAAGTGAACGCACGCTGGTTGCCGGGTTGATCATTTCTGGCGCCGTGATGTTTGTTTACCCTGCAGTGCCATTGCCCGCCGGCAGCGTGACGACGCACCGCATTCACCCGCCACGGGAAGACACCCGCCGCTGACGCCTTCTTTGGGTGGCTGGGTAAAAAATTGCGCTCAGACAGGGCTAATCTTCGAGGTTTTCAAGCCTGTTTGGGCTTTGGCACGGTTTCTGCTTTGCTTTAGGTATATCAAACGCCGGCCGGGGTTAACCGCCAGAACCCGGGCCTGACGAGGTTACCATGGCAAATGTCTATACGAACGGAAGCACGGGTTACAAGGGCGCTGAGCGTCGCAAGTTCAATCGCCGCAATGTGGTGGATCGCCGCAAGGATATCCGCTGGGAACCGGATAAATCCAGCCGGCGTCAAGCGACCGGTCGCCGAGTCGTTGATCAATTGGGTGTGAACGGCAACAAACGTTAGGAAGTAATCTTTCTGACTCGAAATCCGGGGGAGTCGGGCGGGGGGTCCGCCTGCGTATTTTTTATATATGCGATACCAGGCGCGCCTCGGGGATGACTGCACGCAGCGCCTCGGTGATTTGAAAGCGTACACCGGGGACCGGTTTCACGCTTACCCATAACAGGCTCAGCTTCAGATTGAGTTCGGCGAATACCACGACGTGATTATAACCGGCGAACACGGTCTGGATGTGTTCGATGGTGGCCTGGATAAGATGCTGCGGTTTGTGCACCAGGCCGGGAATGAGCACCATAAAATCACTTAAGGCTTTGCCGTGCTCATCAAATGCCGGTGCGCGTTTGCGCAGCGGTTCGGCGGGCAGGAACGTCGATGAGACCACCAGCTCCGACATGGGAAAATACCCTCCCGGTTTCAGGCTATTTGCAGTTCTTCTGTGTACAAGCTTATCTGATTGTTAAGAAAAAACCAGAATCCTGGGGACATCCCGGAGATCCTGGTGGATAAGTGCTCCCTAATATACTGATTCTTTCCGTAGCCTGGAGCTTGACCCGCCGCCGGTACAATCACATCATGTGGACGTAAGCATTTCCGGGTGGGGGAGCACATGAAGGCCGAGCAGCGCCAGAGTATCCGTAAAAAAATAGCGTTCAATATTATTATTAATCACGATCTCGCCTATTCGAAGAGCTGGAAGCTTTGCGATCTGAGCCTGAGCGGAGCCAGGCTGGAAGCGGGGAGAGGCGGCCTTTCTCCCGGCACGCCGGTCGAGGCGGTTCTTACCCTCAGGGAGCATGACGAATACGATCTGCATCGTGTGCCCGCGGACGTGGTGCGCACGGACCGGGGTGGTGTAGCACTGCGGTTTCGCCACTACGATGACCGGACTTACACCGCGCTGGTGAAGTTGTTGTACAGCAGCTAGTCCGAAGACCAGAAGTCCTATTTAGTTTGATAAATCTCGCCGCGCGTGGAGTTGTCCACGGCCCGCGGTAGCAGGAAGTCGTTGCGCGCGAAGATGTACCCGCACAGACAGAGGGCGGAGGTGACGGGAAGCACGGTCTGGCAATGTGGGCAGGTTTTGGTCCGGGTGTTGGCGAATCCTTCCATGATCTTCTCCGCCTTGGCGGCTTGCTGTGCACGGAAGGCCTCGGTGGGTTGAGCTGACAGGGACGGCGCATCCGGTTTAGACGGCAGGGATTCCCGTATCTGCGCAATTTTAGCGGCTTGAGCGTCACGCTCATCACGCAGCGCCAGCGCATCTTGCACGGACCGCAGCAGCTTGTCGGCTTTGCGGTGGTTAGACATGTCGGCAATCAGTTCAGCGCGCGCGGATTCCACCTTTTCCACGACCTGGTCGATGCGTGCCGCCAGATAGGCCTCGAACAATTCCTCTTCTTGCAGCGCCTGCTCATCGGAGGGCGGTTCGTTTTTGCCGAGGGAATCGAAGGAGTAGCCGCAGTTGCAGCTTTTGGCATCGACAGATACCACTGTGCTGCATGCCGGGCACGGCTTCTGGTATATGCTGGAGTTCCTCATGTTGCAATCCCTGTCAATGTTCAGATTCGCCTGATTACAACTCCGTGCTGCCAGAGTTAAGTATAGGCATGGAAAGGCCTTCTGCCGAGGAAAAATGCCCGCAAGGGTTGCCTGAATAATGCACCTAATGAACGGATCGGCGGTAACCGCTCCGGTTATACAATGACTTACATTTCTGCCGGCTTGGCACCATGGTGGGGCTTCAGTATTGCGGTAGCGATATGGACATAGTCCGCTACGAGGAAATGAGACAGCGTTTATGGAAATCTGCGCTCAACCTGGGGAGAGAATGTTTGTCTCGCTGAAACCATGTCCGAATATCAATGAAGCGAACGATGATGTCGTGGTCGAGTGCATGACGCCGCATACAAGAATAAATGCGGCCCAGATGGCCACGCTAAAGAACCTCTGCTAACAATGCGTGCTCATGGAATGAGAGCCCCTTGCAGATTAACTCTGAAGTCGGGTTTGGTTTCCTATTAAAAAGAGTGTTTGCTAAAAACACACACCTGTTGTATCCCCGCATAACTGAACTCGGACAAACCGGAATATGACAAGCATGTGGCGCTATTTGCGGTCATCAGCCTTAAATCAGCGGTCGTCGGCCCGTCTCGTCAATGTCAGGATCTATACTTGTAATTTCTCCGATTATCCGCCTTAATGAATGAACGACGCTTATCGCCTTTTATGATGCGCAGGGGAATCGTCGAGTAAAGCTCTCATGTTGGTTGGATTCACACAAGGAGGTTCACATGAGTCATGCACAGCGCTCAGCAAAACTGGAAACGGGCAAGAACATCGAAGTTGAGACGAGCAGAGAGTCTGTTGAAGTAGCCGAAGCGATCAAGGCGCTGCAGGCGCAGCTCGCCGATCTTCGCAAGATCGTTCAGGCCGCCAAAACATCTGGCGAAGACACCGTCAAACTTGGACGCCGTCAATAACGTTCTTCTTAATCCCGCGCTTAATTTGTAACTCTTACTTTACCAGTCCAAACCGCCAGCCAGTTTTCCGAATCGGCCGTCATCGCTGATTCTGTCACTCCGTCCTGACGACAGATGCCAGCGCTACGCTACATGCCGGTCGTGTGCGTTCGCGCAGAAAACCATTCTGGGCGACATGAGACCACCGAGAGGAGTTCCGGCAGGAACCGTAGTTGTCAACCATCGATTGACGCCAGTTCAACGCGATGGAAGATTTCCGCCCGGGAAACCAGCCCGCCGACGTAGTCTGGCCCTGCGAGCAGCCGAGTTGGTGACGGGTGACCCCGTATGGGGTCAGGGCAAGCATGCTGATGGACAGATCACCTCGCCGGCCCGGCCCGAAAACCATGTCTGACATGCCATGTACTTTCCGAAAAAGGCGTGCACAAATAATGGTATCGTATGAGATCATAAGCTTCGGCGCCGATGGTTCGGTCGGTCAGAAGGTCAGGGAAGATTGATGGACATGAGATACTCCAATCGGAATAACCCCCAGCGGGCAATGCCCTCCTTCCGGAACCCTCACCGGCATTGGCTAGGGGCGGAATAATGTACCTCCAGTATTTTGGTCTGCACGAAAACCCGTTCTCCATTCCGCCGGACCCGAATTATTTATATCTGAGCCGGGGACATCAGGAGGCGCTCGCCCATCTCCAATACGGGTTGGGAGAGGCGGGTGGTTTTGTGCAGCTGACCGGTGAGGTCGGCACGGGCAAGACGCTGCTTATCCGCACGCTGGTCGAACGTCTGCCCGAAGGCGTGGATGCCGCCCTGGTGCTTTATCCAGTGCTGACCGTTTCCGAGTTTGTCGCCGCCATTTGCGATGAGTTGCGTGTGCCGCATCCCGGCGAGAAGGCCAGCCTCAAGCAGTTAATTGATTCCCTCAACGCCCACCTATTGCAAACCCACGCGCAGGGTCGCCGTACCGTGCTCATCATCGACGAGGCGCAAAACCTGAGCCACGAAGTGCTGGAGCAGGTGAGGCTGCTCACCAACCTCGAGACCACCAAGCAGAAACTGCTGCAAATCATCCTGATCGGCCAGCCGGAGCTGGCCCAGATGCTGGCGCAACAGAATCTGCGCCAACTGGCGCAGCGCATTACGGCGCGTTTCCACCTGGTGGCGCTCACCCGCAAGGAAAACTTTGAATATATTCTTCATCGTTGCCGGGTCGCCGGCGCCAAGGCGGTTTTATTTGATCGAAAAGCCATGGAGCATGTATATGTCACTTCCGGTGGTATTCCGAGGTTGATCAATGTGATCTGTGATCGTGCCTTGCTCGGGGCTTACACGCTGAATAAAACCGTAGTGGATACCTCCATCGTCAAGCGTGCGGCCCGGGAGATTGGACAAGGTGCGGCACCGAAGCCATGGCTCGCCCCCAGGGTCTTGGCTGCTGTTTCAGCATTGGCTGCTGTGCTGATCGTGGCGGCCTGGCACTGGTGGCCGCAATGGACCCATGTAGCGTTGCCTGAAAAAAGCTCCACCAGTGAAGCGAAACCTTCTCTTGAGGAGAAACCCGCTAATCCCGAAATTGCACCTGCAACGTCTGCTGCAGCGCCCACAACGATGTCCAGCAATGCCAATGCCGCGACCGGTTCCGCCGTCGCTACCGTATCCAAACTTCAGGCATTGCTGGACAGTCCTGAAGCCAAAACTGATACCGATTCGGCTATGAAGAATCTGTTTGATCGCTGGGGGCTGGATTACGCGGCACTGATGGGCGCCTCCGCATGTGAGCGTGCACTCAATGCGGGCTTGCATTGTATTTATCAAACCGGAACCTGGAATAATCTGCGCGAGCACAACCGGCCGGTGGTCATTGAATTACAGGATCCCTCGGGCCGCAAACATCACGCGCTGGTCACCGCCCTCAGCGCGGATTCGGTGTCGCTCGTTATGGGCGGTGAGCCGCAGGAGTTTTCCGTGCCGGAAGTGGGCCGTTTGTGGTTTGGGAAATATCTGTTGCTCTGGAAACCGGCGACGCCTACGCAGGAAATATTGCGGCTGGGCGACCGCGGCGAGGCGATTGTCTGGCTGCGTGACGCGCTGGCACGCTTCCGCGGCGAGCCGCTCGCGGCAGTGTCAAGCGACCTGTTCGACAAAGAGCTTCAGGAGCAGCTGATGCAGTTCCAGCGCCGGCACCGACTCACGTCCGATGGCGTGGCGGGGCAGATCACGCTGGCCAAATTGCAGGGTTACCTAACCGGTAAATCGCCTGCTCTCATTGCCGGGGCCGTGACCGCCGAGGTGCGCTGAATATGTCATATATTCTGGATGCCCTTCGAAAGTCCCAGCAGGCGCGGCAGCCCGGCACGGTGCCGCGGACCGGTGCTGTACACAACATCTCTTTGGCACTGCCGGTCAGTGGTTGGTGGCTCGCCTTGGGAATCGTATTGCTGTTTGGCCTGCTGGTGGGCGCCTACCTATTCTGGCGAGGCACGGAGGCAAACCTACCCAGTCCACCGCCTGAGCCCGTGACGAGTGAGCCAGTCGCGGCGGCACCTGTATCGGTGCCTGCGCCAATGACTCCCGTAGCTGGAAAGCCCGCACCTGCTCCGGAAGCATCCCCTAAAAAAACCATCCCCGTTGCCGATCTGGCCGAGCAGGCAAAAGTCCCTGTTCTCATTACGCCCCCGAAGAAAGTCGTTACGGCACGTCCGGAGAAAAAACCCATCGCGAATCGCCGCCCGGAGACAAGCCAAGCCACCGCCGTTCCGGCCTTGCCGCTCGTCACGGACGACACGCCGCTGTTGCAGCAAATGCCCCAGGATTTTCAGCGCTCCCTGCCGTCACTGGCGGTCACGATTCATGTGTATACCCATGACGAATCCCAGCGGATTCTGTTCATCAACAACCGGGAATATCGCCGGGGCAGCCAGATCGAGGGCGGTATCCGCGTCGAGGATATCGTCCCGGATGGCGCCGTTCTGAGCTTCCGCGGTGAGCGTTTCAAGCTGAGCCGGCCGCGTTAACCCCGTTTTTCCCCCGAAGACAGCCCTTCAGGGCGGATCCTGTCAACCGCGCCGTGGTTGAAGCCGCCAACCAGATCGGTCATGCCATGGGTATGCAGACCGTTGCTGAGTTCGTCGAGAACGATGAAATAATCGAAGTATTGAGAGAGATAGGCGTGAACTACGCGCAGGGTTATGGCGTGGCCAAGCCGGTGCCGATGGAAGAAATCTTTTCCGAAGCCAGTCAATCTGTCGTCCGGCAGCGTTCTGTCGGAACCTGAAGCAGTATTTCAAATGCTGTTTTTTAGAGCGAGCTGAAAAGCTTGGCGAATTCCGCGCGCTCATCTTCGCTCATCGCCAGGGTTGGCATAAGCGTTTCACTGGCCGGGAATTCGTAACCACAGCGACAGCGGTTGAGCTTGTTGTCGACACTGCCCGTACAGTTTGGGCACTCCTTCTTGTCCGGTCCCAGTAACCGTGGCGCGGACTTGGTCAGAATCGGGGCCGGGGGCGGTGATTTGGGTTCCGTCTTCGGAACCATGACGCTCTTCGGGGCCACGGCCGCTTCTTCCCTTACCACCGCTTTTACCGCCGCCGCGGTTTCCGTTTTGCGCAGGAATTTTTCGGCCTTGGCGGACTGCGCCTGGCGGAAGGCGGGATTCGGCGTTTTAGTCTGGGTGGGTGGCAGGATGAATTCCGGTCTTGCCGCTACCGGTGCGGGCACTGGCGTGCTTTTCGCCGTTGCTAAAGCGGCTTTCCTGGCTGCTCGCTTGGCGCGGAAGGAGGCCGTGATGGCGGTATTTGTGGAGGCATTTGCGGCTCTGGCCTCTGCCCGTACCAGGGATGGCCTCGGAACTGGCTTCGTATGCACAGCTTTATTCTTCGATACAGCAGGGGCATGCATCGGGCGCGCGGCAGGAGCAGGCGGTGGCAGAGCCTGCTTCATTTCCACCACGCGGGCGGACTGCGCGGTCAGGGCGGCGCGCGCCTCTTCCGATTCCTGGATGGCGTTGGCGACACGCTGGGATTTTTGCGAGCTCACGGGATCACGCGCGAATTCGGATTGTGCGGCCATGACCGCGCTGGCGGCCTGTTCGGCACGCGCCGCCAGATAATTTTCGTAGAGTTCCTCGGCCTTCAGCCGAATCTGTTCCGAGGAAAGCGTGGCGTCGGTGTCATCGTGATCAAATTGATGTCCACAGGTGCATGCACTGGCGTCCAGGGCAAGCGTCACCATGCAACCGGGGCAGATTTTCTGGAAAATACTCCTTGTCGTCACAGGACGTCCTTGTCCATTCGAAGGTGTTGTCTGTCGAATCATGGTAGTCGCAAAAAAAGTATAGGCCCGGTCAAATAATGGGTGTACGTCATGACGATGTATGGGGCCGCCAACCCGACAGGTGGCGCGTTTTTTGAGCCTGCGACACCGGGCCGCGGGCCGGCTTGCAGCGTCGTGCTTATCCCCGGAAGCCGGGAGGTTTTTAGCGCCGCAACCCGGTTTGGATGTACCGACAGGCAAACCGACAATTCAGGCGACCGAGGGCTTTGACTGGCGTCAAAGTTTTTATGTCAGACCTTTGCTACACAGGAAACGTCACATTAAAGTGACCTCCGGCTGGCGGACATCCTCCTGGGGACGATCCTCTATCTAACGACAAGGAACGTCGACATATATCAGCATATGTCGAGGCAATGAGACCCTACCCGGGTCCCCCATCCCCAGGACCGCTGGCCGCCGCATTTCATGTCTATTTGGCGCAGTGGCCCGCCTGTTGTGCCGGCGGGTATTCTGACATCATCCCCCGAATGAATGAGCCCGACCCGCGCGAGCGGGTGACTTCAGTTTTTAATCTTGTGGCCGCCGGATACGATCGCCCGGAGCTGCGTTTTTTCCCTTTCTGTGCAGATCGACTGATCGCGCGGCTCAGCCCCCTGCCGGGGACAAAACTGCTGGACGTGGCTACCGGGACCGGTGTGGTGGCGCTGGCGGCCGCGCATCTGGCGGAAATAAAACCGCTGATTTCAGAGAAAGGTCTTTGGCTGGATGTGGAAACCCATTTTGCCGCCGGCACCAAGCCTTGAAAGCTATTCGATCTTGAGCCTCACGGTGCGGCGCTCGCCCGTGGTTGTGCTGGCGCTATCCAGAATCATGCGATGAACCTCACCACGGCTTCCGAGAATTTCTCCCAAGTCGAGCCACTCGCCAAGTTTGGTTTCGACCGTGGTGGACAGTTCCTGAAAATCGGCGAGGCCGGTGGCGGGGTTTTTCAGAGACGATAATCGGGGCGTGATCTCGACCAGCACCCGGTCGCCGCGTACACGCGGCAATACATCGAAACCTGTTGTGATATTTTGAAATTCAACATCCTGCATGAGCGCGAGCTGATGACGGCTGAGCGCCAATATTCTTTTCACGTGCGGTACCGACTGGCCGATACGGATGTAGGCGCGCTGTCCGTCCAGGGTCATGACAGTGTGGGTGCTGGCATTGTCGGCAGCGGTTGTGCGGCGACTGGCCGAATAGCGCAGCTTGTCTTTTTGTACGATGAGACCATCCCCTGGCGGAGTTTTGGCGGGTAACGTGACACGCGCCTTGTTGCCAACTTGAACCTCTCCGGTTACGGACTGGGACGTGGTGACGCTGTCGTCGGCGGATGCCTGCTCCACGGTGATCCGCAACCGCTGCCGCGCTACGTCCACTTGTTCCAGAATACGTTCGATCTCTTTTAGATTCCTGTCCGAAGTCCGAATAATCAGACGAAAGTCCATGCCGGTGAGCGCATCGTCCGGTCCCAGCAAGGGGCGGATCAGGGGGATGACATCGCCGGCCGCGCGATGCTTCAGCTGGATGATGCGGGTCTCGTCGGCGCCGGCATGGGGCAGGGCGAGGCACAACGCCAAGGCGACAAACAGGGCATGAATGTTCGCACGGCCGTGTGGCTTGTCAATCGATCTCAAGGCGCCGCGCTTCCGTGAAATGACTTTGCCAGTAGGAGTCGTTGAATCCGGCGACATAAACATTTTTACCGCTGGAGGGCGAGTGCACGAAGCGATTTGCTCCAAGGTACAGCGCTACGTGGGATGACTTCCTGCCTTCCTGGGTAAAGAACACCAGATCGCCGCGCTGGAGGTTGCTCCGGGAGATGGGGCGGGAAGCACGCAACAGATTGCGTGTGCCATGGGGAATTTTTATCCCAACCCGACCATAGCTGTATTGCACCAACCCGCTGCAGTCGAAGCCCTTTGGTGTGTTGCCGCCGTAGCGATAAGGTTTTCCCACCATGGTCAGCGCCTGGTCTGCTGCCTGGCTGCCCAAAGATGGAGTGGGGTCGACCGCAGGTGCATGGCCGCATCCCGCCAACACGATCAGCGAGATGGCCAAAGATGCATTCTGGAAGAATCGAAAAGGCGCTGGTGCTTCCAAGCTCACAACCCTGCCGCGCGCGGGGCGACGATGGGTTCACTGCGATCCCACAATTCATTGAATCGCCGCGTGAGCAGCACGGCATCGTGACCATCTTTTGGATGGATTAAACAATCGGGCTTATCGGTATCCTGCTGATGCAGATAGCCACGGTGATCAACAACCATGAACATTTCGTGGATGCCGAGGTGTTCCTCGGAAACCTGGTGCATGTGGATGAAGTCGCTGAGTCGGCGGCACAGTCCGACCAGGCGGTCGTTGTCGCGTAGCGTCTGATCCGTGTCCTCGATCACAATGCGCGCGAGATTCTGGCGATGACGCGCGGCGAAACTGGCCAGTGCACGCGCAAAACGGGAGTTATTGAAATAGGCGCCATCCAGTCGTGGCGCGAAGATAACAATCTCGCGCGTGGCATTTTCCGCCAGCATGGCCAGAAAATCGCTGACCTCGGTGCGATCCCGGATGATTCGGCGCTGTGGCGCCATCTCGGTGGCAGGTGAATTCTTGGCCGTTTCCATGTGCGTGTAAAAACTCTCTTGATGGCGGAAAATCGTCGCCATCAAGATATATATAGACTACTTCACGAAATTGGCAGGGGTAAAACCAGCGTAGAGCCAAAGCCGGATTAGATTTTGATCTTGGCGAGGTTTCTGGCCTGTGTGGCCGCGTTGCCGATGTAGGTGTCGGGCGTTAGCGCCAGCAGGCGTTTTTTCGCGTCATTCGGGATATCGAGCGTGCGGATGAAGGATTGCATGGATTCGCGGGTCATGCCGCCCTTGCCGCGTGTAAGGTCCTTGAGCTTTTCGTAGGCTTGCTCGACCCCGTGGCGGCGCATGACAGTTTGCACCGCTTCCGCCAGGACATCCCAGTTCTGATCGAGATCCTGCCGCAGGCGCTCCGCGTTGACCTCGAGCTTGCCGATGCCCTTGAGACAGGAGTCGCAGGCCAGCAGCATGTAGCCAAACCCCACACCGAGGTTGCGCAGCACGGTGGAGTCAGTCAGGTCGCGCTGAAAGCGTGACACCGGCAATTTCTCGGCGAGGTGGCGGAACAATGCATTGGCCAGTCCCAGGTTGCCTTCGGAATTTTCAAAATCAATCGGGTTCACCTTGTGCGGCATGGTGGAAGAGCCGACCTCGCCTTTAACCACCTTCTGCTTGAAATAGCCGAGCGAGATATAACCCCACACGTCGCGGTTGAAACCAATCAGAATGGTACTGAAGCGCGCTGCCACATCAAGCAGTTCGGCGACGTAGTCGTGTGGCTCGATCTGCGTGGTGTAGGGATTCCAGTCGAGCCCGAGTCCCTCGACGAAGGATCGGGCGAAGGCAGGCCAGTCGACCTCCGGATAGGCCACGAGATGCGCGTTGTAATTGCCCACTGCGCCGTTGATTTTGCCCAGGATCGGCACTTGCGCCATCTGCCGGCGGGCGCGCTTCAAGCGGTAGGCGAAGTTAGCGATTTCCTTGCCCAGGGTGGTGGGCGAAGCCGGTTGGCCATGCGTACGCGCGAGCATGGACTGATCGGCATGGCGGTTGGCCAGATCGGTCAGGGCCGCGATCAATTTGTCCATGCACGGAAGCATTACGCCATCCCGGCATTGCTTCAGCATCAGGGCATAGGCAAGGTTATTGATATCTTCCGAGGTGCAGGCAAAGTGAATGAATTCGCTGCAGCCGGCGATTTCCTTGTTGCCGTGCGTTTTTTCCTTCAGGAAATATTCAATGGCCTTGACGTCGTGATTGGTCGTCGCCTCGATTTCCTTGACGCGTCGGGCATCGGTTTCCGAAAAAGCCGGGATAATTCCGTCGAGCAGTTTTTTCGCCGACGGCGAAAAGGGCGCCACTTCCCTGATTTTTTTGTGGTCGCTCAGCGCCAACAGCCAGCGTATTTCCACCAGCACTCGGTGACGAATCAGGCCGTACTCGCTGAATAGCGGTCGGAGTTCTGCGGTTTTAGTCTGGTAGCGGCCGTCGAGCGGCGAGAGGGCGGTGAGCGAATTCAGCGGCAATACATCCGGCTTGTTCGGTTTTTTCATGCGCGCCTGCGATGGTTGATGGTCCGTGTGGACGGCCGCATTTTACCAGATTAGCCTGGAAAATGCCGGATTAGTGCAGCGCTGAGCGCGTCTCGGCAGTTTGCGTGGCGGGCATGGCTTCCTCAATGATACCTCCGCCCAGGCATTCATCGTTGTCATAAAAAACGACTGACTGTCCGGGCGTGAGGGCGCGCTGCGGATTATCAAATGCCACATGCAGGCCTTTGACATGCGGCGTCACGGTGCAATTCTGATCCGGCTGGCGGTAACGGGTTTTGGCGCACAGCTGGCGTGGCCAGGGCAACGGTTCGACGCCGATCCAGTGCAACTGGTCGGCTATCAGCGCCTCGCTGAACAACGCGGGATGATGCTCTCCCTGCTCGACGTAAAGAATATTGTTGGCGGCATCCTTGTTGACCACGTACCAGGCCTCGCCTTCTCCGCCGATGCCCAGTCCCTGACGCTGGCCGATGGTGTAGTACATCACGCCGTCATGGTTTCCCTTGAATGACCCGGCGAGCGTGCGCATTTCACCGGGTTGCGCAGGCAGATAACGCGCGAGAAAGGATTTGAAATCGCGCTCGCCGATGAAGCAGATACCGGTTGAATCCTGGCGATTGTAATTCGGCAGACTTGCCTCCTGTGCCAGCCGGCGCACCTCGGTTTTGGTCAGATCGCCCACCGGAAATACCGTGTGCGCCAAGGCCTCCCGTCCCAGCAGATACAGAAAATAGGATTGGTCCTTGTTGGCATCGCGCGACTTCAGCAGACGGAAGCGTCCGGCATGGCTGTCGACCCTCGCATAATGCCCGGTGGCAATGCGGTCCGCGCCGAGGACAAGCGCGTGTTCCAGAAACGCCCGGAATTTTATTTCCTTGTTGCACAGCACGTCGGGATTGGGCGTGCGGCCTGCCCGGTACTCTGACAGGAAATGACTGAACACGCGGTCCCAGTATTCGGTGGAGAAGTTGACGGTCTTGAGGGGAATGTCGAGGTGGTCGCATACTGTCTGCGCCATTTTCAGATCCTCTTCCGCGCTGCAATGGCTCGCGGTGTCATCCTCCTCCCAGTTCTTCATGAACAGGCCGGTGACCTCGTGACCCTGGCGCTTCAGGAGCAGCGCTGCCACGGCCGAATCCACGCCACCGGAGATTCCGACAATGATTTTCATGTCTGTCTAAACGATACTTTGTGTAGCGGCTGATGCCGCCAGTTTTTGCAGGTCTTTGAGGACATTGAGCGGGTAGCGTTGTCCGGAGAGATAATCGTTCAGGCAGCGCTCCACCTGTGGACTGCGGTGACGCGCGCGTTCGGCGCGGATCTCTTCCGGACTCAGCCACAGTGTGCGCACGATGTCATGGTCGAGTGCTCGGCTTGCTTCATGGTGCGTCACGTGTCCGATGAAGGCGAAGCGCAGGTAGGTGGTGCCCTTGGCGGGATGTTGCCAGCGGTAGACGCCGAGCAGTGATTCTGGTGTGAAGTGCCAGGCGGTTTCTTCCAGCGTTTCACGCACCACGGCGTCCAGCAGGCTTTCGCCTTCGTCGAGATGACCGGCCGGCTGGTTGAGCACGAGTTGGCCGTCGGCCTTTTCCTCGACCAGCAGGAATTTTCCGTCACGCTCGATAATCGCCGCGACCACAACATTCGGTTTCCAGATCATGAATCAACCTTATCAAACTTGCGCATCGGCTTCACGCCATTGCCCCGGCGTCAGACCCTCAAGGGTGAATCGACCGATGGCATAACGCACCAGACGCAGCGTTGGAAAACCCACGGCGGCGGTCATGCGCCGCACCTGACGGTTACGACCTTCGGTCAGCGTGATTTCAAGCCACGCAGTCGGTATCGATTGGCGAACTCTTATTGGCGGATTTCGCGGCCAAAGCGCGGGTTCCGCGATATGTTGGACCTTCGCCGGCTGTGTACTTTTGTCGTCGAGGATGACGCCACGACGCAGCCGTTCCACTGACGCCTCGTCCGGCTCGCCCTCCACCTGCACCCAGTAGGTCTTGGGCAGCTTGTAACGCGGATCGGAAAGGCGCTGCTGGAGTTTGCCGTCGTCGGTGAGCAGCAGCAATCCTTCGCTGTCCCGGTCGAGCCGCCCGGCGGGGTAGACGCCGGGAACTTTGATATAGGTGGCGAGCGTTTCACGCCCGGTGCTGTCGGTAAACTGCGTCAGCACACCGTAGGGTTTGTTAAAGAGAATCAGCCGGGGCATGGCAGAAGTTTAACGCAGCGCGACGTGGCATCGTACCGGCTCGATCTGATGATAGAATGCACAGCAGTTTTCCCGGAGCAGATCATGGCTTTTACTCATATCAAAATTCCCGCGGGCAAAAAAATCACGGTCAACGCGGATCACACACTCAATGTTCCCGACAACCCGGTTATCCCCTTTATTGAGGGAGATGGCATTGGCCGGGATATTACGCCGGTTATGCGCAAGGTGGTCGATGCGGCTGTCGCCAAGGCCTACGGCGGCAAACGTTCTATCGCCTGGATGGAAATCTTCGCGGGCGAGAAGGCGGTGGCCACGTATGGCAATAACACCTGGTTGCCGGATGAAACATTCACGGCGGTCAGGGATTATGTCGTCTCGATCAAGGGACCGCTGACGACGCCGGTGGGCGGCGGCATGCGCTCGCTCAACGTGACATTGCGCCAGCAACTTGACTTGTATGTCTGCCTGCGACCGGTGCGCTATTTCACCGGTGTCCCGAGCCCGGTCCGGGAGCCGGAAAAGACCGATATGGTGATTTTCCGGGAAAATTCTGAAGATATCTACGCTGGCATCGAGTGGTCTTCCGGCTCGCCCGAGGCGCAGAAGGTGATTGCCTTCCTTCAGCGCGAAATGGGAGTAAAGAAAATTCGCTTTCCGGAAACTTCCGCGATCGGCATCAAACCAGTATCGCGCGAGGGCTCAGAACGACTGGTGCGTCGTGCGATCCAGTATGCCATCGCGAATGACCGTCCCTCGGTGACCCTGGTGCACAAGGGCAACATCATGAAATTCACTGAAGGTGGTTTCAGGAGCTGGGGCTATGAACTGGCCCAGCGCGAATTCGGCGCGCAGCTGCTCGACGAGGGCCCGTGGATGCGCATGAAAAATCCGAATTCCGGGAAAGAAATCGTGCTCAAGGACGTGATAGCCGATGCTTTTCTGCAGCAGATTTTGCTGCGGCCCGCGGAATACAGCGTGATTGCCACGCTTAATCTCAACGGGGATTACATTTCCGATGCGCTGGCGGCGCAGGTCGGCGGGATCGGCATCGCGCCGGGCGCAAACCTGTCCGACACCGTGGCGATGTTCGAGGCCACGCACGGCACAGCGCCCAAACACGCCGGCAAGGACATGGTCAATCCCGGATCCATGATTCTGTCGGCCGAGATGATGTTGCGTCATCTGGGCTGGGCGGAGGCGGCTGATCTGATTATCAAAGGGGTGGAAGGCGCGATTTCCGCCAAGACGGTTACTTACGATTTTGCGCGGCAGATGCGAGGCGCGACTAAAGTCAGTTGTTCAGGCTTTGGGGAAGCCATCATCCGGCACATGTGACTAATGTAATCTTTCAGAACGCGGACGAACGCAGACATTTAAGGAACCTCTGATTTATTAATTTCTGACGCTAAGTCGCAAAGACGCAAAGATTATTCAGAGAACCTCTAAAAATCGCTTCTCATGTAGGTTGGGTCAAGCCGCGCCAGCGGCGGACCCAACACAATTTCGCCTGGAGCGAAATTGTGCGCACACAGTGCGCCCGAAGGGCGAGCCACAAGGATGTGGCGAGTCAAAATCATACTGTTCGGCGGGTTTCGCTTCGCTCAACCCACCCTACATTTGAATTATTAGAGGTTCCCTTCAGTTATTTTTCCGAGTTTTTCTTTGCGCCTTCGCGTCTTTGCGTCAAATAATCATATTTAATCAGACCTTCCTTAATCTGATAGACGCGGATTCTTCGAAATGGACTGCTTGATCTGCGTTTATCTGCAGCCCCGGAAAAAACAAACCCGGCACATGGCCGGGTCGCAAAACTTCAAACGGTAGTAACGATTACTTGGATAGGGAACGTATGTGGGAAGCTTGGGGGCCCTTGGGACCTTCCTGAACTTCAAACTCGACCTGCTGACCCTCTTTGAGGGTCTTGTACCCTTCCATTTCTATTGCAGAATAATGCGCGAAGACATCATCGCCGCCATCTGTGGGTGTAATGAATCCATAACCCTTGCTGGCGTTAAACCACTTCACGGTACCTAGCGTCATACATCCCCCTCCTGCTGCGGCAACCGCCGCTATCCTTCAGTTTGCTGATACCACACCCGCCTCCTGCAAGTGCCTGAGTAAAGGCGCAGCTCGGTCATCATCCTTCTTTTTTTAGGCAAGTCAAGCAAGCCCCCTCCGGGCGCTGTAACACCGGCCAGCGGCCCGGAAAATCCCGGATGAACCTCAAATTTCATGCCACTTTTTCAGGGGTTGAATTTTCAGACTTGGGTCGCACAATGTACTTGAATTTGCCAGACAGGACGCGGGTTCCCGTAATGAATTGGTGTAACCTTTAAGGTATGAGCGACAAGCCTCAACATTCTCTCGAAGGTCCGGTCGTCCAGGAGGCGAAACCCCGGCTCCAGAAGCCGCAGCTGTACAAAGTCATACTGCTGAACGACGACTATACTCCAATGGAGTTCGTCGTAATTATTCTGGAACGGTTTTTCGTCAAGAGCAGGGAAGATGCGACCCGCATCATGATGCATGTGCATCAGAAGGGAATAGGGATATGCGGGATTTACATCCGTGACATTGCGGAAACCAAGGTGCGTCAGGTGCTGTCGTATGCCCAGGAACATCAGCACCCGTTGCAGTGCACCATGGAGCCTGAATAAGGGGAAGATTTTCTAACAGGGACGATTTTTGATGAGGGGCCAGTGCCCGGAGGCGGTGCCATGTTGTCGCAAGAACTAGAGTTTTCATTGAACAGCGCGTTTCAAGGCGCGCGTGAAAAGCGCCACGAGTTCATCACCGTGGAGCACCTGCTGGCGGCGCTGCTCGACAACCCCTCCGCGGCACGCGTGCTGCGCGCCTGTGGCGGCAACATCGAAGAACTGCGTCGCAGTCTGAGCGCCTTTCTCGAGGAAAACGTCCCCAAGCTTGCCGCCGGAAGCAAGATCGACACCCAGCCCACCATCGGTTTTCAGCGCGTTATCCAGCGCGCGGTACTGCACGTCCAGGGCGTGGGCAAAAAGGAAGTCACCGGCGCCAATGTTCTGATCGCCATTTTCGGCGAGAAGGAATCGCATGCCGTCTATTTTCTGCACAAGCAGAACATCAGCCGTTTCGACGTGGTGAATTTCGTGTCGCACGGAATTTCCAAGGTACCGGGCGAAAGTCAGGGTGATCTGCCTGCCTCCGAAGATACCGAGGAGGGCGCTTCCACCACTGAAAAAAGCCCCCTCGATGTTTTCTGCATCAATCTCAATGAACAGGCGCGGATGGGTAAAATCGATCCGTTGATCGGACGCGACCGCGAAGTGGAGCGCACGATCCAGGTGCTGTGCCGCCGCCGCAAGAATAATCCACTGTACGTCGGTGAAGCCGGCGTGGGTAAAACGGCGATTGCCGAAGGCCTGGCCAAGAAGATCGTGGACGGCGAAGTGCCGGAGGTGCTGATGCACAGTACCATTTACGCGCTCGACATGGGTTCCTTGCTGGCGGGCACTAAATACCGCGGCGATTTCGAAAAGCGCCTGAAGGCGGTGTTGCAACAGCTCAAGAAACAAGAGAACACGGTCCTGTTCATCGATGAAATTCACACTATCATCGGCGCAGGCGCCGCATCGGGTGGTGCGATGGATGCCTCCAACCTCCTGAAGCCGGTGCTGGCCTCGGGCGACCTCAAGTGCGTCGGCTCGACCACCTATCAGGAATACCGCAACATCTTCGAGAAGGATCGTGCGTTGTCACGCCGCTTCCAGAAGATTGATGTCACCGAACCCTCGGTGGAGGAAACGGTGGAAATCCTGCGCGGCCTCAAGATCCGATTTGAAAATCACCACGGCGTGCGTTATACGCAGCAGGCGCTGCGTTGTGCCGTGGAGCTTTCGCACCGTTACATCAATGACCGGCACCTGCCGGACAAGGCCATCGACGTGATCGACGAGGCCGGCGCGAGCCAGCATCTGCTGCCGCCGAGCCGCCGCAAGAAAACCATCGGCGTGCATGACATCGAGGATATCGTCGCCATGATGGCGCGCATCCCGCCCAAGACGGTTTCCACCTCGGATCGCGAGGCGCTCAAGACGCTCGAGCGCGACCTCAAGATGGTGGTGTTCGGTCAGGACGACGCCATCGAGGCTTTGGCGACCGCGATCAAGATGTCGCGCTCAGGTTTGGGCCATCCGGAAAAACCCGTCGGCTCCTATCTTTTCGCCGGACCCACGGGCGTCGGCAAGACCGAGGTCACGCGCCAGTTGGCGCACATTCTGGGTCTGGAGCTCATCCGTTTCGACATGACGGAATACATGGAGCGGCATACCGTGTCGCGCCTGATCGGCGCACCACCCGGTTATGTCGGTTTCGATCAGGGCGGCCTGCTGACCGAGGCCATCGTCAAGCATCCGCATTCGGTGCTGCTCATGGATGAAATCGAAAAGGCGCATCCGGACGTGTTCAACCTGCTGTTGCAGGTCATGGACCACGGCACGCTCACGGATAACAACGGACGCAAGGCAGATTTCCGTAACGTCATTCTGGTGATGACGACCAACGCGGGTGCTGAGCGCCTGAGCCGGTCGAGTATTGGCTTTACCCAGCAGGACCACGCCGGTGACGAGTTGCAGGAGATCAAGCGTTTGTTCAGTCCCGAGTTCCGCAACCGGCTGGATGCGACCATCCAGTTCAAGCCGCTGGATGAGACGACCATCTCGCATGTGGTGGACAAGTTCATTCTCGAGCTGGAAGCGCAGTTGGCAGACAAGCATGTCACGGTCGAGCTGGACAATGCCGCACGCGCCTGGCTCGCCAAGCACGGCCACGATCCGGCCATGGGCGCGCGTCCGATGTCGCGGTTGATCCAGGAGAAGGTCAAGAAGCCACTCGCCAATGAGCTGCTCTTTGGCAGCTTGGCCACGGGCGGGCATGTGAAGGTGACGGCCGACGACAAAGGACTGTCATTCGATTTTGTTACCGCGGCTGACAAGACCCCGGCCTGATTTTTCGGGCATGAAAGCAGTCGACGGCGCGTATTTACGCGCCGTTGTTTTTTCTGCGTTAGCCTGCAGTAAAGCTAGCGGGCGCGGAAAGTAATCCGGCCCTTGGTGAGATCGTAGGGGGTGAGTTGCACGGTGACGCGATCGCCGGTGAGGATGCGGATGTAGTTCTTGCGCATCTTGCCCGAGATATGGGCCGTCACGATGTGTCCGTTGTCCAGCTTGACCCGGAACAGGGTGTTGGGAAGGGTTTCGGTGATGGTCCCTTCCATCTCAATATGTTCTTCTTTCGCCACGCAATTCCTTAGTGTGATTTCATCGGCGGCGTATGATGCCGCAGTCGTGCGAAGGCGTAAAGCAATTTCAGGAGCAGTCCGGCCGGGACTGCTGCTGAGGGCAGGATCAGATCACGCGTTCACGCTGGCGGGCGTGGCCGGCGCAGACATCGCTTGGCAACCAGGCCACGTAGGGATGCACGGCCTCCGGGCTGATAATGATCTGCATCATCAGAAACCGGGAAACCTCCTCCTGACCTTGCATCTCCGGCAGACACTCCAGGAGTTTTTGGTAATGCCACTGGTTCAGGTAGAGCAGGTTTGGATGGAGCGCGTGTTCGCGGTGATAGTACTCGATGAGTCGATAGAGAAAGCTGAGCATGGATTTCGCACCCCGACCGGATGAACCGGCCTTATGCCCCATAAGGGATGCAATGGGCGTGCCAGCTGGGCGGTAATCTACGAGCCAGTGCGCGTGTGGGGGCTGTCCAGATTAACCCAGTGACCCTGAAGAAAGGCTTCCAGCGGGCGGTAGTGGCCCTTGTACGCCATTTTCTGACATTCCCTGATCCAGTAACCCAAATAGAGCCACGGCAGTTGTTGCTCGCGGGCGTGTTCTATCTGCCACAGCACGGCGTAGATGCCGAGGGCGCGGCGCTTTGGGCCTGGATCGAAAAAGGTATACACCGCCGAGAGCCCATCCGGAAGCATGTCGGTCACCACGACTCCCAGGAGTTTCTGATTCAGTCGCATTTCGTAAAAGACGGTGTGGATATGACGCGATCCGAGAAAGTTCAGGTATTTCTGCGGATCGGGATCGTCCATGCCTCCGCCCGGATGACGCGAGGACTGGTACCGTTGATACAGTTCAAAATGTTCTTCCTGGAAGAGCGGTGGGCGCGCCATCACGGACAGATCCTGATTGCGTCTCCAGATGCGCCGTTGGCCGCGATCTGGCCGGAAACGATTCACCGGAATGCGCACCGGAATGCAGGCGTTGCATTCGCGGCAATGCGGGCGGTAAATGAGATCACCGCTGCGCCGGAAACCAAGGCGCATGAACCCGGCATACTGGCGGCTGTCGAGCGGTTGGCGCGGATCGAGAAATAGCGAGGTGGCGGTGCGTCCGGGCAGGTAACTGCACGCGTGCGGCATTGAAAGAAAAATTTCCGGAGGTTTATGTGGGCTCGTCATGGCCTGGCCGGTGGATGACTCCCTGTAAGTATTGCCGGATCCGCCTCGAAGCGCCAGTGGCCCGGATGGCCGTGTTGTTGAAGCGCCCGTTCCAGCCGTTCCATGAAGTCACTGCGACGGATCTCATGCGCGCCCAAGCTGGACAGATGCGCCGATGGCAGTTGGCAATCAACCAGGTCAAAATTCCAGTGTTCAAGTTGCCGAACGAGATGCACAAACGCCACTTTGGAAGCGTCGGCTTCACGGCTGAACATGGATTCACCGAAAAAGACGCCGCCCAGAGCGACGCCATAAAGCCCGCCGACAAGTTTCCCGTCAAACCAGGATTCCACGGAATGCGCCAGTCCGCGTTCGTGCAGCATGCAATAGGCCTCGATCATTTCCGGCGTGATCCAGGTGCCATGCCCGATACGCTCGCTTCGGTCGCTCCCGGCATCCTGCCTCTCGCGACACTTGTACTTCCCTGTACATCGAGGTTGGGCGCAGGAAGAGATGACTTCGCGGAAAGATTTATCCAGCGTCACCTCGAATTTTTTCTGGCGCAGTGTTTTGCCCAGGCTGCGCGAAACACGCAGTTGCGACGGGAACAGCACGGCGCGCGGATCGGGCGACCACCACAGTATCGGCTGGTCCGGGTTGTACCAGGGGAAAATGCCGTGGCGATAGGCTTCCAGCAGTCGCTCGGCGCGTAGATCACCGCCGACCGCCAGCAGGCCCTCGGGCGAGGCCAGCTCTACCGGCGGGAAACGCAGATCGGTCGATCCGGGCTTGAGGACAAACATGGTTCAATAAGTTTTTGAAACCACAGATGGACACGGATAAACACAGATAAAAGAATGCAACGATCGCCCGATTTTTTCATCAGTGTTCATCTGTGTTCATCCGTGGTTACGGTCTGGTTTTTAAACGGCACATGCTCGTTCAGTTCGTTTACATATGAATCCACATCGAGGCGTTCCCGGGCGAGGTAATCTGCCACGGCGCGACTGAATTCCGGGTGCGTCAGCCGGTGCGCTGAGCGTGTCACTACCGGTGTGAACCCGCGCGCCAGCTTGTGTTCACCCTGCGCCCCGGCCTCGAAGGAGCGCAGGCCCTGGATAATGCTGTATTCAATGGCAGTGTAATAGCAGGTTTCAAAATGCAGGCTGTGAAATTCACCCCGGCAGCCCCAATAGCGCCCGTACAATGTTTCGGCGCCGCGCAGATTGAGTGCGCCGGCAATGTATTCGTGGTCCTTGCGCGCCAGCACCAGAACGACCTGATCCCGCATCGTTTCACCCAGCCGGTGGAATAACTCGCGCGTCAGATAGGCGTAGGCGTCGTGCGCGCGAATCGTCGAGACATAGAATTCGTAGAAGATGTCCCAATGCGCGGAAGTGATGGAAGCGCCTGTCAGCACTTCCATGATTATACCCGCCTCTTGCACATGACGGCGTTCGCGTTTGATTTTTTTGCGTTTCTCCGCCGTGAAGCTGGACAGAAAATCATCGAAATCGCGATACCCCGGATTGGACCAGTGAAACTGAAAGCCGGTGCGCAGCAGGTGACCCTCTGTTTCAAGCAAATGCGCGTCTTCATCCGTCACGAACAGCCAATGGAGTGATGACGCGCCTATTCCCTGCATGTGTCGTGTGGCGCCTTGTATCAGCTCGTTCTTTATTTTTGCCGATTTGGTACCGGTTGCCACGAGCAATCTCGGGCCACCAACCGGTGTGAACGGCACACCGACCACGAGCTTGGGATAGTATTTTTCGCCCGCCTGCGCGTAGGCATTGGCCCAGGCCCAGTCAAAGACATACTCGCCATAGGAATGATGCTTCAGGTACATGGGCGCTGCGCCCAACAGCCGGCCTTGCAGCGGACCTTCTTCGTAAACCACAAGATGCTGCGGCAGCCAGCCGGTTTTCGGGCAGACACAGTCGGTGGTTTCCAGCGCTGAGAGAAATTCATGACGCAGGAACGGATTGGCATCGCCAACCAGGGCATTCCAATCGATGGCGGGAATTTTCTCCAGGCAATCTACGACATTGACGTGCATCCCTTCATTCTAAACGTGCGCGTCCGGGCATGCATCAGACGAAATCATCACGCTCACTATGGATCAGACGCGCCTGATTGAAAACCGCGAACGTGATGTGTCTTTACCTGTCTCAAGGGCCTAATCATGCATGCTTGGGCTGCTGAATGGGCGCTTGTCTGTGACGGGTTTGCCGCGGTAATCCGACTATCCGGGCAGTCAGGAATATTTTCTTGAGACCGTCAACTGGACCCTCCATGTAACGTTCAGGTTTGGACAGGTAACTGCTTTCCCGTCACAATGACAGCTTGCCATCTGCCTGCAGAATGTCCTGAGACAGACGCAGCCCCGAAAGTCGTCGAAATCCACATGATTGCCATCTTTAAAAAAATGCTGCCAGTCCTGCTGCTTGGACTGATGCCGCCGCTCTGGGCGGCGCCACCCACCGCGCTGATCTGGGAGACCAGTGTCGAAGAGGCGACCGTTGGCAATCCGGAGCTGCGTACCGCACGTGCCAACCTGGCGGCAGCCGGCCACACCGCCACCGCCGCTCACAGCGGGAATCTGCCGCAATTGGCGGCGGGTGCGGGATACAGCGACAGTTCGGGAAGTGCGACGGCCACCGGCACCAATTACAGCACCTCGCTTTCGCTCAGCCAGAATCTTTTTTCCGGTTTTCAGGACAGCGCCCGCATCGAGCAAGGAACGGCGAATCTCACCCAGGCTGAGGCCAGTCTCGCCACGGCCAAAGCCAAACTGAGCCAGGAATTGAAATCGGCATTTGCAGGATTGCAATTCGCGCAGGACAACGTCACGCTCACCGAGAAGATCGTGCGACGGCTGGAGGAGAATCTGCGACTGGTGGAGCTGCGTTTCGAAGGCGGTCGAGAAAACAAGGGTTCGTTCCTGTTGACGCGCGCCACGCTGGCCCAGGCACGCTACGAGCATCTTCAGGCGCAACAGGCGCAGGCCTCGGCGCAGGCACAATTCGCGCGCGTGCTGGGTCGAGCCGAGCCGGGAGGATTGCAGGTAATCGGGAACGTGCCAGTAACTGCACCGGGCACGGCGCCGGACTTCCGGGAACTGGTGCAGCAGTCCCCCGACCTGTCGCTGGCGCGGGCACAGGAGCGATCGGCAGTGGCGGATGTAACACTGGCGCGCTCCGGGTTCTATCCGAGCGTCGATCTTACCGGCAGCGTCGCACGGGAAGGCCAGGACTGGACTCCCGACAAGGACCGGCGCACGGTGGGGCTGAACCTGACCATTCCGCTATTCAGCGGCGGCAAGGATTACTACACGACGAAGAGCGCGGCATCGACGCTCGAAGCCGTGTCTTCTAACAAGGATAATGTAGAGCATCAATTATTGGTGCGGCTCAAGCAGGCCCATGCGGGCTACGTCGAGTCAGCGGAGAAGCTCAAGGTGGATCGGGCATTCCTCGAGGCCGCTCTCACGCGCGCCGAGATCGCGCGTTCGCGTTACAACAACGGCCTGATGTCGTTCGAGGATTGGGATCGGATCGAGAACGATCTCATCCAGCGCCAGAAAACATTTTTGCAAAGCCAGCGTGATCGCGTCACGGCCGAGGCGGCCTGGGAGCAGGCGCAGGGAAAAGGGGTGATTCCGTGAGCACGAGTGAAACCATACGTAAATACCGGTGGGTAATTGGAGTGGTGCTGCTCATCGCGCTCGGTACCGGCGCGTATCTCTACTGGTATGCCGGCGGTGATAAGCAACCCGCCTATCGCGAGGTCGGCGTGACCCGCGGCGACCTCGAGGTATCGATACTCAGCACCGGCGTGGTGCAACCCCGGAACCGTCTTGAAATAAAACCGCCGATCGCAGGTCGCGCCGAGCAGGTGCTGGTACAGGAGGGGCAGAGCGTTACCAAGGGCCAGATCATGGCGTGGATGAGCTCGACCGAGCGCGCGGCGCTGATCGACGCCGCCCGTGCCCGCGGACCAGAGGAACTCAAGCGCTGGGAAGAGTTGTACCGCGCCACCCCGGTGTTGGCGCCGATCAACGGCACGGTCATTCTGCGCAGCGTGGAACCCGGCCAGACCTTTACCGGTAGTGACGCCGTGTTCGTGTTGTCGGACCGGCTCACGATCAAGGCGCAAGTGGATGAGACCGATATTGCGCGGATTCGCCTGCGCCAGAATGCGCAGCTTATGCTCGATGCCTATCCGGACCAGCCCTTCGACGGTCAGGTGGACCAGATCGCGTATGACGCCAAGGCGGTGAACAATGTCACGACCTATGAGGTTGATGTGTTGCCCGAGAAGACGCCTGCGTTCATGCGCAGCGGGATGACGGCAAACGTGAGCTTTGTGACGGAGTCGCGCCAGAACGTGCTGCTGGTTCCGGCCGAGGCGGTGAAAATGCGCGATGGCAATGCCCATGTCCTGCTTTCGCCGTCGAGGCCGAACGGCAAGCCGGAAGAAAAGCGGATCAGGACCGGGTTGAGCGACGGCCGGCGCACCGAAATCCTCGAAGGAATGAGCGAAGGAGAAAAACTCCTGGTGGAGCGTTTGCGTTCCGGTAGCGGCAGCGACGCCGCTTCCAGTCCGCTCATGCCTTATGGCAGAAAGAAGAAGTGAGTCCAGCGCAAGGATGATCGAGCTTCAGGACATCCGCAAGATCTACCGCATGGGTGAGACCCGCGTGGAGGCCTTGCGCGGGGTTTCGCTCGGTATCGAGCCGGGCGAGTTCGTGGCCATCACCGGCCCGTCCGGATCGGGCAAATCCACCCTGATGCACGTGATCGGGCTGCTCGACGTGCCCGATTCGGGTTCCTACCGCCTCCTTGGCCGGGAGACCGCACACCTGCCGGAGGACGACCTGGCGGTGCTGCGTCGCGAGGCCATCGGTTTCGTGTTCCAGCAGTTCAACCTGTTGCCGCGAGTCAGCGCGGCAGAAAACGTGGCGATGCCGCTGCTGTACTCACGTCACGATCTCGACATGGTGCGTGCTGAAAAGCTGTTGACGCAAGTCGGGTTGGCTGATCGCGTGCGCCACAAGTCGAACGAGCTTTCCGGCGGGCAGCAGCAGCGCGTGGCCATTGCGCGTGCCCTGGTGAATGAGCCGCGCATTATCCTTGCCGATGAACCGACCGGCAACCTGGATACCGCCAGCCAGAAGGAAATCATGGAGGTCCTCAAGCAACTCAATCGCGAGGGAATCACGATCGTCATCGTTACGCATGAAGAAGAAATCGCGCGTGAGGCGCGTCGCCGCATCCGCATGCGCGACGGCGTCATCCAGTCCGATGACTGCGTTGCGAAGACTTCACATGCCTCTTCGCCGCCCAGTCCAAACGTCCGACCGCCCGACCGCTGGCGCCTGCAGGAGATCGGCGAGCATCTGCGGCAGGGACTGCGTGCGCTGGCGAGCAACAAAGTGCGCACGGCGTTGTCGATGCTGGGCATCCTGATCGGCGTGGCCGCCGTGGTGGCGATGCTGGCGCTCGGGCGGGGCGCGCAGAAGGCCATCGAGACACAGTTGGCATCGCTGGGGTCGAATCTGCTGGTACTGCGCCAGGGCGCTGTGCGCGTCGGCGGTGTGGCACAGGAAGCGGGAGCGACGACACGGCTGAGCATCGATGATGTTGCCGCGATCAAGGAACGGATCGCGGGAGTCAAGCAGGCCTCGCCCTCGGTTCGGGGCCGCGCGCGCGTGAGTTTCGGTAATCGCAACTGGAATACCCAGATACTGGGAACCGGTCCGGAATATGAACATATGCGCGCCGCCCGGCCGCAGCTCGGGCGCTTTTTCACGGAGGCAGAGAACCAGCGGCGCACGCGCGTGGCGCTCATCGGATTGACGGTGGTGCGCGAACTCTTTGGCGGGCAAAACCCGCTGGGTGAATACATCAAACTCAACAAGATCAATTTCCAGGTCATCGGCATTCTTCCCGAAAAAGGCGCGAACGCCTGGAACGATCAGGACGATATTGTGGTGATCCCGACACAGACGGCCATGTATCGCCTGCTCGGAAAAAATTACGTGGACTACATCGATATCGAGGCCGTCAGCGCCGACCAGCTCGAGTCGATCATCGAGGATGCCAAGCAGCTCATGCTGGTGCGCCACCGGGTGCCGCCGTCGTTGAGTCAGGATGCTTTCGAGGTACGCAATCTGGCGGACATTCAGGCCACCATGGCGGAAAGCAGCCGCACCATGTCATTCCTGCTCGCCACCATTGCCGGGATTTCCCTGCTCGTGGGAGGTATCGGTATCATGAACATCATGCTGGTGTCGGTGACCGAGCGCACACGCGAGATCGGACTGCGCAAGGCTGTGGGCGCGCGCCGGCGCGATATCCTGTCGCAGTTCCTGGTGGAAACCCTGGTCGTGAGTCTGATTGGTGGATTCGCCGGCATTGCCGTCGGCTGGATCATGACGGTGATGATGTCAGCATTCGCCGGTTGGTCGGCATCCATCACGGCGGATGCCGTGCTGCTGGCCTTCCTGTTCTCTGCCGGAATCGGTATCGTTTTCGGTATCTACCCCGCACGCAAGGCCGCCGGACTTAATCCCATCGAGGCGTTGCGCTACGAGTGAGCCCAGGCTTTGGGATGTGATACATTTCACGCCTGACCGTCCACCGTTTTTTTAATAAAAAAGACTGATCCATGAACCTGCACGAATATCAGGCCAAGGCGCTGCTCACTGAATACGGCGTTCCGGTCTCACCGGGTCGTCCGGCCTTTTCCGTGAGCGAGGCGCTGGAAGCGGCCAACGCATTGGGCGGCGACAGCTGGATGGTTAAGGCACAGATACATGGCGGCGGTCGCGGCAAGGCCGGTGGCGTAAAAAAGGTCAGCGGCCGCGATGCATTGAAAAACGCAGCGGAAAGCCTGCTGGGGAAGAAACTGGTGACGCATCAGACCGGTCCCGCCGGGCAACCGGTGCAGCGCCTGCTAATCGAACAAACGAGTGCGGTGAAACGCGAGCTGTACCTGGCCTGCCTGCTGGATCGTGCGCTGGAACGCATCGTGTTTATCGCCTCCAGTGCCGGTGGCATGGACATCGAGGAGATCGCCACCAGGCATCCGGGAAAAATCCTGAAGGCAGTTGTCGATCCCGTGGCCGGTCTGCAGGGCTATCAATGTCGCGAGATCGGTTATGCCCTCGGGCTGAATGACGCGCAAGTCACGGCACTGACGCGCATGATGTTGAGTCTGTATCATCTCTATTGCGCGCGTGACTTGAGCCTGTTGGAGATTAACCCGCTGGCGATTGTTAGCGACGGAGAATTGATCGCGCTCGATGCCAAGATCCAGGTGGATGACAGTGCGCTCTACCGACAGAGGGCGCTTGAAACATTACGCGACCCCTCGCAGGACGATTCCAAAGAGCAGAAGGCGCGTGAGATCGGGCTCAATTACATTGCGCTCGATGGCAACATCGGCTGCATGGTGAACGGTGCCGGATTAGCCATGGCCACCATGGACTTGATCAAGCTGCACGGCGGCATGCCGGCGAATTTTCTCGACGTGGGTGGGGGCGCTACGGCCGACAAGGTGGCCGAGGCCTTCAAGCTGATTCTCTCGGACAAGAACGTCAAGGCTATCCTGGTCAATATCTTCGGCGGTATCGTGCGCTGCGATTTGATTGCTGAGGGTATTATCAAAGCCGTCAAGGAAGTCGGGATTGAAATTCCCGTGGTGGTGCGGCTTGAAGGAACCAATGTCGACAAGGGACGGGCGCTCCTCAAGAGCAGCGGTCTGAAAATTATTTCGGCTGACAGCCTGACCAGTGCCGCCCAGCAAGTGGTGGCAGCAGCAAAAAAATGAGTATCCTGGTTAATAAAAATACGAAAGTGATTTGTCAGGGGTTCACTGGCAAGCAGGGGACATTCCATTCAGAACAGGCGATCGCCTATGGCACCCAAATGGTCGGCGGCGTGACCCCGGGCAAGGGCGGACAATCGCACCTCGGATTGCCGGTGTTCAACACCGTGCGGGAAGCCGTGCACGAAACCGGCGCGACCGCGACCATGATTTACGTGCCGGCGCCGTTCGCCGCCGATTCCATCCTGGAGGCGGCCGCGGCGGGTATCAAGGTAATCGTGTGCATTACCGAGGGCATACCGGTGCGCGACATGCGCAAGGTCAAGGCTGCACTGCATCAGTATCCCGGTGTCTCGCTCATCGGACCGAACTGCCCCGGCGTTATCACGCCGGGCGAGTGCAAGATTGGCATCATGCCGGGCGTTATTCACAAACCGGGTGCGGTCGGCATCATTTCGCGTTCGGGCACGCTGACTTATGAAGCGGTGTATCAGACTACGCAGGAGGGGCTGGGTCAGAGCACTTGTATCGGCATTGGTGGCGATCCGATCCAGGGGCTGAATTTCGTGGATTGCCTGAAAATGTTCCAAGCCGATGCGGGCACGCGCGGTATCGTTATGGTGGGTGAAATCGGCGGGCAGGCGGAGGAGGACGCCGCCGCCTATATAAAGAATCACGTTACCAAGCCGGTGGTGGCGTATATCGCTGGCGTGACCGCACCCAAGGGCAAGCGCATGGGTCATGCCGGCGCGGTAATCGCCGGCGGCAAGGGCACGGCCGAGGAGAAATATCGCGCGCTTGAAGCCGCCGGGGTGCATACGGTGCGATCGCCAGCCGATATCGGTGCGCGCATGCGCGAAGCGCTGGCCTGACATGACCGCTCGCCTGCGCATTGCTCTTGGCCAGCTCAACCTGCTGGTGGGTGATATTGGCGGGAATGCTGCGAAGATGATTGCCGCGGCCCAGCGCGCGCGTGACGAGCTCAAGGCCGATCTTGTCCTGTTTCCCGAGCTCGCGCTCACCGGTTATCCGCCCGAGGATTTGCTGTTGCGTCCCGATCTCAGCGTACGGGTGGAGCTCGCGCTGGGTGAGATGCTCAAGAATATTTCCGGCATCGACGTGATCGTGGGTTATCCCAAGCGGCAATATGGCAAGTTGTTCAACGCCGCCTCGCTGCTGCGTGGCGGCAAAGTGGCGTCGACCTATTTCAAGCACATCCTTCCCAACTACGGCGTGTTTGACGAAAAACGCTATTTTGCCGACGGCACCGATCCCTGTGTGCTGGATATCAAGGGCACGCCGGTGGGTATCACCATCTGTGAGGACATCTGGGAGCGCGGACCAGTGGAGCAGACCGTGAACGCGGGCGCGCGTCTTGTGATGAATATCAATGCATCGCCCTTCCACGGGAGAAAGGGGCGGGAACGTCTCGATATTGTCGCCCGCCGTGCGCGCGCCAATGGCGTGCCCATTGTTTATCTGAATCTGGTGGGTGGGCAGGATGAGCTGGTGTTCGATGGCGACTCCTTTGTCGTCAACGGGCGGGGTGAAATGACCCAGCGGGCCCCGGCTTTTGTCGAGGGATTGTATCTCGTGGAGATCGATACCGGAGACCACGTCGAGCCGGTCAAATCGCAGATCATGCCGGATCTTTCTGATGAGGAGAGTGTTTATTCTGCGTTGGTTCTGGGCATCCGCGACTACATCGCCAAGAACAAGTTCAGCGGTGCCGTCATTGGCCTGTCCGGTGGAGTGGATTCGGCGCTGACGCTGTGTTTGGCGGCCGATGCCATCGGCGCTTCACGGGTCGAGGCCGTCATGATGGCTTCGCCCTTCACGTCGTCGATGAGCCTGGAAGATGCGCGCATGCAAGCCTTGTCGCTCGGCGTAAAATACAGTTTCATCTCGATCGAAAATCTATTCGAATCGTTTCGCGCGGCACTCAAGGATGAATTCAAGGGCATGGCGCCTGATACCACCGAGGAAAACATCCAGGCGCGTATTCGCGGCACGCTGCTCATGGCGATCTCGAACAAGACCGGCAAAATGGTGCTGACCACCGGCAACAAGAGCGAAATGTCGGTCGGTTACGCCACGCTCTACGGCGACATGGCTGGTGGTTTTGCCGCCATCAAGGATGTACCCAAGACACTGGTGTACCGCCTGGCGGAATACCGAAATAAGATTAAACCTGTTATTCCCAGGCGCGTGTTCGAACGTCCGCCGTCGGCGGAACTGGCGCCGGACCAGAAGGACACCGATTCGCTGCCGCCGTATTCGGTGCTGGATCCGATCCTCGAGCGCTATGTCGAGCTGGATCAGTCGGCGGAGGACATTATTGCCGCGGGTTTTGACGAGGCCACGGTGCGCAAGGTGTTGCGCATGGTGGACCGCAATGAATACAAGCGCCGGCAGGCGGCGCCTGGTGTGCGTATCACGCCGCGCGCCTTTGGGCGCGACCGGCGCTATCCCCTTACCTCAGGCTACGGCAGCCACGGTCCGGACAAGCCGGGTGGTAACGGCCCGGCCAGTGGTATTTAATAGAATCACCGGCAAAAATTCTGAACCACGGGGAACACGGGGAAAAGCATAAAGGGTATAAATAGTCTTTCTGTTTTCAGGTGTTTTTTATTCCCCGTGCTCCCCGTGGTTTAAGATTTTGGTTTCCATTTGGTTAAAAACTTTTAGTTCAATGCGAATCGAGGTTTACGACAATGAAAAAAATCGAGGCCATCATCAAACCTTTCAAGCTGGATGACGTGCGCGAGGCCTTGTCCGAGGCCGGCGTGAGCGGACTGACCGTAACCGAGGTAAAAGGTTTCGGCCGGCAGAAAGGGCACACCGAACTCTACCGCGGTGCGGAGTACGTGGTGGATTTCCTGCCCAAGGTAAAAGTCGAATTGGTGGTGGACGATAAAATGCTGGATCGCTGCATTGAGGCCATCACCGGTGCCGCGCGCACCGGCAAGATTGGCGACGGCAAGATTTTTGTCACACTCGTCGAGCAGGTGATCCGCATCCGCACCGGCGAGCAGGGGCCGGAAGCGATTTAACCACCGTTGACTAGCGGCTGGCTGTCAGCGCGCCGACCTCGGCGAGGTAACGGCTGTTCGGGAAATTCTTGCCAAGTATCCGCAGGGTGTCTTTCAGCAAATCGTTCATCCCCATCGCCTTGTAGGACAACGCCATGATGCCAAGGGCGTCTTCCGTCGACGGCGTGCGGGGATAATTTTCCAGCGCGTATTTGGCGCGATTAACGGCCGCGACGTAAGCCGAACGTTCGTAATAGAAGCGCGCCACCAGCGTTTCATACTTCGCCTGAGCCTCGAACAGATAGGCCATGCGCTGCCGGGAATCCTCGGCGTAGCGGCTGTTGGGAAAGCGCTGCACGACTTCGTTGAAGGCGTTGTAGGAATCCAGCGCGCCTTTGGGGTCGCGGTCGGAAAGATCGTCCTTGGAGCCCAGTAGCCAGTTCACCAGACCCCTTTCGCCGTGGAAGTTCACCAGCCCCTTGAGGTAATACGCATAATCCACGTTCGGGTGCGTCGGATGCAGGCGGATGAAACGGTCGGCGGCCGCGATGGCGAGCGCCGGTTCCTCATATTTGTAGTTGGCGTAGGCAATTTCCAGTTGCGCCTGTTCGGCATAGCGCCCGTAAGGGTAGCGTGCTTCAAGGGTTTCAAAATATTTTATGCCGGCCTCGTAATCCTCGTCCGCCACCTTCTGCTTGGCCTCTGTGTAGAATTTCTCCGGCGACCAGTCCTTGGTCGGGTCTTCGGTGATGCCGGCGCATCCGGCGATCAACAACAAGGAAAGGCCGGCCAGCGGCCTGATGAAACGACGCATTCGATTTACCCCGATACAACGTATAAAGTCGCGCCAGCTTAACCCGATTTCACTTCGCCGAAAAGACCAGCCGCAGGAATGAACCAGGAATCCAGATTGTCGGCAACTATCCCGGCCGAGCTGACCGGACAACGGCTCGATCAGGCGTTATCGGCGCTGTTCAAGGACATCACGCGCTCGCGACTGCAACAATGGATCGAAGATGGCCGCGTTACCCTCAACGGCCGGGCCCCGCGCAAACGCGACAAGGTGAAGGAGGGCGATGCGGTAGAGATCATGGTCCCGCCGCCAGTGGATTCGGGCTGGAAGGCGCAGGCGCTTCCGCTGGTGTTTGTGCATGAAGACAATGAACTCCTCGTCATTAACAAGCCGCCCGGTTTGGTGGTGCACCCCGGCGCGGGCAATCCGGAAGGCACCCTGCTGAACGCGCTGATCGCGCACGCGCCGAAACTCGCGAGACTCCCCCGCGCCGGGATCGTGCACCGGCTCGACAAGGATACCTCGGGCTTGCTGGTGGTCGCGAAGACCGAAAGCGCGCGCCAGAACCTGATCGGACAGCTGCAGGAGCATGCTGTCGAGAGGGAATACCTCGCCATCGTGAATGGCGTCATGGTCGCCGGCGGAACGATTGAGGCTCCAATCGGGCGCCATCGCACTCAGCGCACGCGCATGGCGGTGAGCAGTCAGGGCAAACCCGCGGTGAGCCATTACCGCGTCATGAAAAAATATCGTGCACACACGCTGGTACAGGTCAACCTCGAATCCGGTCGCACGCATCAGATCCGCGTGCACATGGCGCATTTGCATTATCCCGTGGTGGGTGATCCCGTGTACGGCGGTCGGCTCAAAATCCCCGCTGGTTCGAGCGAAAAACTGAAAGATGTATTGCGAGGTTTCAAGCGTCAGGCCCTGCATGCGCTGAAGCTGTCGTTGATTCATCCCGAGACGGGGAAACGTGTGCAGTGGGCGACGTCAGTACCGGAGGATATGAGTAAATTGATGGAGGCCCTGGCAATGGATGCCAAGGCGCATTCTGATTAAAATGTCGAATATGTCTCCGGTAGCGACACCTGATCATCCCTTGTAATATCACCCGCTGGCAGGAAACCATAAATCCATGGCGGCGACGATCAATACCCTCGAATTCATCTACCCCGACTGGCCGGCGCCAGTGCACGTGAAGGCATTGACGACAACGCGCAACGGGGGTTTCAGCGTAGGCCCTTATGCCTCGTTTAATTTGGGCAATCTGGTGGGCGATGAGCCGGGCAACGTCAAGCGCAACCGCGCCCTGTTGCGCGATGTGCAGAAGCTACCGGCCGAGCCGTGGTGGCTCACGCAGGTGCACAGCAGTCGCGTGATTGATGCCTTCGACGCCGGTCCCGGCGAGGAAGCGGACGGTTGTGTGACCGGCACGGGTGGCGTGGTGTGCGCAGTACTGACGGCGGATTGTCTGCCGGTATTCCTGTGCGACCGGCGCAGTACGCGTATCGGCGTGCTGCATGCCGGTTGGCGCGGTTTGGCGGCGGGCGTCATCGAGGAGGGATTGCGCAAAATTCAAATTCCCCCGGCGAATCTGCTGGCCTGGCTTGGGCCGGCCATCGGGCCATCGGCTTATGAGGTGGGTGACGACGTGCGCAAAGTGTTTGTCAGTCAGGACAAGGAGATGTCCGAGTCATTCACTGCCATACCCAATCGTCCGGGACACTGGCTGGCCGACCTTTATAATATTGCACGCTTGCGTCTGCGCTCACAAGGCGTGCAAGCGATCTTCGGCGGTCTGCGTTGCACGCTGCGCGAGCGCAATCTGTTTTATTCCCACCGGCGGGATGGTACCTGCGGCCGCATGGCCTCGCTCATCTGGCTGGATAAGCATGCTCGTTAAGCCATGACGCCTGCTTTCTCGCCGGGCAATCTCCAATAATGGATTCCCTGATACTCTGGATTATTGTTTTTACCGCTCTCGGCGGCGTGCTGAGCGTCTTCGTGGCTGCCGCCTTTCTGCTGGTGCCGGAGGCGATGCGCGCGCGCATGCTGTCACCGATGGTGAGCTTTGCCATCGGCGCGCTGCTGGGCGCGTCGTTTCTCGCCATACTGCCGCATGCCTTTGAATCACCGGGGGTGGATGCGCATCATGTCACGCTCACGATTCTGTGTGGCATTCTGGTTTTTTTCTTGCTCGAAAAGATGGTGATTTGGCGCCACTGCCACACCGATGGCTGTGACGTGCATGGAAGCACTAATGTCGCGGGAGACAGGACGTCGGGAGCGACCGAAGCGCATGTACCGGACGTGGACAGGGCGCGCCACGCGGCGACCGGTAATATGATCCTGATCGGCGATGGTATCCATAATATGGTGGACGGGGTGCTGATCGGAGCGGCGTTTCTGACGGATATTCACCTCGGCGTCATCACCAGCATCGCCGTCATCGCCCACGAGATCCCGCAGGAGCTTGGCGACTTCGCCATTCTGCTGCACAGCGGGTACAGCCGTTCGCGGGCATTGCTGTACAACGCCCTGACCGGATTGACCACGATCGTCGGTGGTGTTGTGGCCTATTTTTCCCTGTCGCTCGCCAACCAACTGGTGCCGTATGTGCTGGCCATTGCCGCGTCGAGCTTCATCTACATTGCGGTCGCCGACCTGATCCCCGGCCTGCACAAGCGCCCCGAGTTCAGCGCCACGGTGCAGCAGATTGCGCTGATCGTGCTTGGTGTGGCTGTAATATATCTGGCCCATTCCACTCTGCATTGATTCATCTGACACTTGGCGGGTGCGCATCGGAAAGAATCAATATCAACGACACAGTAGTTATATTCATCTGTTCTACGGCTATCGTAGATTATGCTGGTTCAGCGGGTTAATCTGAATTCTGCTTATGTCTGGTGGATGATCCTTGGTTAGGGCGCTGCGGTGAGCACCGAAATTCCCGCATTATCCTTGACTCTTTAATTAACCGAGCATATAAATGAAATGGTTGTTTGAGTAATTAGGATGCTTTATCCCTTTAATATCAGGAGGATTACTTAATGCTGAACAAGAAGCTCATGGCTGTCGCTGTAGCGGGATTGTTCTCAACCGGTGCCATGGCGGCCGGGGAAAATAATATCGGATGCGGTTGGGGCAGCAAAGTGTTCGATGGTCAACGCGGCATTGCTCCCCAGGTTCTCGGGGCGACCACCAATGGCACTTCGGGCAACCAGACTTTCGCCATTACTTCCGGTACCTCAGGGTGCACGCAGGATGGCGTCGTGAAATCCAACTGGAAGACGGCGATGTTTATCGATGGCAACAAGGAAAAGTTAGCGCGCGACATGTCCACCGGCAGTGGTGAGTCGTTGGAGTCACTGGCCAAGCTGATCGGCGTTGAGGATCAGCACAAGGCAGCATTCTTCCAGACCACCAAGGATAACTTTGCGCATATTTTCTCTACCGACAATTCATCCACCGATCAGGTGCTTGCCTCTCTGAAGCAGGTGTTGGCGTCGGACAGCGAACTCGCTCAGTATTCCCAGTCGATCTAAATCACCAAGCTGTCGTATCACCGCGGCACCCAGCTGTTGTAAGCTGGGTGCCGTTTTTATATCTCCCGTGATTGCGGGTACCTCATGCCAGGGCGCTGGATTTTACAGTTCATTTTTTTATGGTCGCCGCTTGCTGGCTTCGCGGCCGACAATGCCTATCTGGAAGAACTGATTCAACGGGCCCGACAGGCCAACCTGTCGCAGCGAGCCGAGTGGCTCAACTTGCTGCATTATAAGCCTTATCCCTATTGGCCGGGCAGCCGCAGTCTTGCCGACGACCCCGAATTTTTCAATGCGCCCCATGGCAAGACCGATGCGGCGGGTGAACTGGAGGCGACGCTCGCCGTTTTTTTCTCCACCGCGGAGGAGACCGACAAGACACAAAATCCCCAGTGCCGGTTTATCGCGCGCTACCGGTGGTTGAAGCAGGAACTGCAATTCGATCCGGCGCGCCTGCCGAAGCAGCCTTGCAGGCGTTTTTATCAGTGGCGCGCCAGCCTCGATCCACACGAAATCACGCTGGTCTTTCCCGCTGCCTACTTGAACAACCCGGCCTCGATGTACGGTCATACGTTGCTGCGTATCGATGCCAGGGATCAGGACGAACATACGCGCTTGCTGGCCTATTCCATCAGCTATGCCGCCGGCACGGATGAAACCAGCGGCCTGATTTTTGCGGTCCGGGGATTATTCGGAGGTTATCCCGGTGTTTTCGCTATTACGCCTTATTACCTCAAGGTCAGGGAGTACAGCGATATTGAAAACCGCGACGTGTGGGAATATCAGCTGACGCTTACGCCGGAAGAAATCGATCGCCTGTTGATGCACGTGTGGGAGCTGGGCCCGACTCACTTTGATTATTATTTTTTCGACGAGAATTGCGCTTACCATCTGTTGTCGTTGCTGGAGGTGGCCCGCCCGGGTTTGCAGCTGACGGACCAGTTCCGCTGGTGGGCGATTCCCTCCGATACCGTGCGCGCCGTGACCGATCAGCCGGGTCTGCTCAAGCGCGTGGTTTATCGTCCCGCCAGCGTCAGCATCATGCGTCAACGACTGATGCAAATGCCGGTGGACCAGAGCAGACTCGCCAAGGATTTGGCCCAACAGCGAATCGATGCTAACGATGATCGCCTACGCGAACTGCCCGCGCTGGATCATGCCAGGGTTTTGGAACTTGGCTATGAGTACGCGTCATATGAAGCAGCCACTGGTCGCAACAAAGCGCCCGATGCTGTCACACGGATGCGCGAGCTATTGTTGGCCCGCAGTCAGTTGAAGATTCCGCCGCAGAAACCCGGGGTGCCGGTACCGTCGGTTCGACCGGACGAGGGTCACAAGACGTCACGCATCGGGATCGGGGCGGGAAGCCGGGACGGTCGCCGTTTCGGGGAGATTCATCTGCGCCCGACCTATCATGATCTGCTGGATCAGGACGCCGGTTATACCCGCGGCGCGCAGATACAGTTTTTCGACATGCGCTGGCGGCACTACCGGGGCGAAGATGGCCTGCGTCTGGAAGAATTCAAGCCGCTGGACATCGTCTCGCTGTCGCCGCGCAACGATTTTTTCAATCCAATATCATGGAAGATCAATGTTGGCTGGACGCGCAAGCATTTTCCCGGCGGCGACGAACCGCTGGTATTCCGGTTCAACGGTGGGTCCGGGCTGGCCTACAGTGCGCCGGGACTGTTCGGCGGCAATGCCGTTTACTACGGCTTCATCGAGGCGGCGCTGGACGCTGGTTCGCGCTTTGAGAGCAATTACACTTTGGGCGCCGGTCCCGCCATTGGCCTGCTGGCCAATGTGTCGGAGCGCTGGGGGTTCAATCTGCAGGCGCGCTCGTTGCGTTACGGCCTCGGTGACGATCACTGGTCACGCGAGCTGGCGCTGGAGCAGCGCTACGCGCTGACGCGGCAGAGCGCGGTGCGCCTGCGGCTGTCACGCAAACAGGAATTCCAGGATTACTGGAACAGCGGGGACCTCTCCGTGCATTTTTATTTCTGATGCGACGTCTTCTGGTCATCGGTTTTTTCTCGCTCAGCCTTCTGGGCTGTAGCAATGTTTTTTTCTTTCCGTATCAGGCGCATGTTCAGACACCCAAGCAACTGGGGTTGGTGTATGAAGACGTGTATTTCAACGCGAGCGACGGCACGCGCCTGCATGGCTGGTTTCTGCCCGCACAGGGCAATGCGCTCGGGACCATTCTGTTTTTGCACGGCAATGCCGAGAACATCAGCACCCACATCATGTCGGTGCGCTGGTTGCCGGCCAGAGGTTTCAACGTGTTCCTGCTGGATTACCGGGGATACGGCGCATCCGAGGGAAAGCCCACCTTTGGCGGCGCGCAGGATGATGTGGAGAGCGCGCTGAAAATGCTGACCGCGCGGCCGGGCGTGGATGTCAGCCGCATCGTGGTTTTTGGTCAAAGCCTCGGTGGCGCCATTGCTGTGTATCGCGTGGCGCACACCGCCTACCGCGAGAACATCCGCGCGCTGGTGGTGGAGAGCGCGTTTTCCGGTTACCGTCAGATCACGCGTGAAAAACTCGCCGACTTCTGGCTGACGTGGCCGTTCCAGTATCCGCTCTCGTGGACGGTATCGGATGAATACAATCCGTCCACGGCCGTAGCGAATATCAGCCCCATCCCACTGCTAATCATCCACGGGGATCAGGACCCCATCGTGCCGCTGCATCACGGGCAACGCTTGTTCGAACTCGCGCGCGAACCGAAACAGTTATGGGTCGTGCCGGGCGGCGGCCATACTCAGGCGTTTCAGAAAAAAGAGTATCGCGATCGCCTGGTCGCTTATCTGACGGAGATTCTGACCGCGGCACCAGCCGCTCACAGATAAACGTAACCGCCGCGGCGCAGACGCGCCTCTTCATCCGGGCCGTACGGAACCAGTTCGATAAAGGCCGGGACTTCTTCTTCCTTGATACCAAGATTTTTCATTTCAGTCCGGCACATTTTTACCTCGATAATGCCTTCGGCATCGAGGCGCACCGCCTGATCCACCGTTTTCTGAAATCGCTGGTAATTTTTCCTGGTGAAGATTTCAATTTCGGGGCCGTGCAACACCAGCGCGATACCGGTGCGGCGGTTATCAGCGCGCATGGTTTTTGCCAGCTCCTCGGCGCGCGTCAGTAGGCCGGCGATTTCCTCCGGTGTGTGCAGCGTGACGTTGAACAGGTAGCGTCCTTCTTCCGTCGTAAGGCTCGTGGCTGGTGAGGCCGGCGTTGGTTCCGTGAGCACATGGGATTGTGGTGGTACCACTAGATAAACCATGGCAGCGATGCCGGCGACTACCGTCACGATAAGGGCAACTTGCTTGTGGCGCACTCGATTTCCTTTTGGTTGCCTTGATTCAATCATGGTGGCGAAAGCGCATGGACAAGTCCACGGCCTCGACATTTTTGGTGATATCACCGATGGAAATGAAGTCCACGCCGGTTTCTGCGATAGCGCGGATATTGGAAAGATTAATGCCGCCCGAGGCCTCCAGCTTGGCGCGACCACGTGTTTCCTGTACGGCGGTCCTCAATTCCTCGACGCTGAAATTATCGAGCAGGATGCGCGTGGCACCGGCTTGGAGCGCATCGCGCAGCTGAGCGAGGTTCTCCACCTCGATTTCCACGGTCACGTCTGACGGCGCGGAGGCCTTGGCCGAGCGCAAGGCGGAGGCGATCGAGCCTGCCGCGGCAATGTGGTTTTCCTTGATCAAAATGGCATCGTACAAACCCATGCGGTGATTCTGTCCGCCGCCGCAGGCCACCGCGTATTTCTGCGCGCGCCGCAGTCCGGGGAGGGTTTTGCGCGTATCGAGGATGACTGCGCGCGTTCCCCGCAAAGCGTCAACGTATTGGCGTGTCTGTGTCGCGGTGCCGGAGAGCAGTTGCAGGAAATTGAGCGCCGTGCGCTCGCCGGTCAGCAGCGCGCGCGCCGGCCCATGCAGGGTGCAAAGTGTTTGTTCAGCGCGAATGGCGTCGCCGTCACGGACATTCCAGGTGACGCTGATACGCTTGTCCACCTGATGGAAAACTTCATCGAACCAGGCCATACCGCAGAGGATGGCCTGCACGCGCGTGACCAGCTGCGCCTCGGACTGCGTGTCAGCAGGAATGAGCGCCGCAGTGAGATCACCCGTGCCGACATCCTCCGCCAGCGCGCGGTGGACCATTTCGGTGATGTCGTCAGGGAGATTCGGCGCGGGCATCGGAGTAGATCGTAATCGCGGGAGCGCGAGTTCGCATTACCTGCCGTGTTTCGCCGCGCGTCGGATTAATACCGTGAGGATGGGCGGCGTTATCAGCGTCGTGAGGATCACCACCGCGACGATGACCGAGAAGATCTCGTCGCTGACGACCCCGAGGGCCTTGCCGGTAACGGCGAATATCAGCCCAACCTCGCCGCGCGGCGCCATGCCCCATCCGACAATCCATTTGTTGACCGGCCCGGCAGCGATGCCGGCCACGATTTTTCCGGCTAACGCGATCGCAGTGATGACCACGGCCAGCACGAGCACGTGCAGGTTGAAAAATACATCGACCTTGACCTGCATGCCAGTGAAAATGAAAAACAGCGGAACGAAGAAGTGACCTACAGGTTCGATCAACACCTCGAGGTTATGTTTTTCGTGTCGCGCCAGCGTCTCGCGCACGCGTTGCGCGGTGTCGGATTCGTTATTGCCGGCAACCCGGCGGATGTCAGCAATCAGTTCCGGTTCGGCGAAGTCGCGGAATTGCACTTCGTCAAGCACCAGCCCTGCGGCGAAGGCGCCGATGATTGGCGCCAGGCCGATCAGGTGTGCCAGCCAGGCGAAGATCAGGCAGAAGGCGATCAGGATTGAAAATTTCATGCCGCTGCCGGTGTGGATTTTTGACAGCCAGTGGCTGGCCAGCGGGGCCACGCGCTGGCCGATGACGAGGGCGCCGACGAGGAAGAGCAGGGCCTTGAGCGTGATCCAGCCGATGTCGAGAATGCCGACCTCGCCCGTGGTGGCGACGGCGGAAACCACCGCCAGGATGATCAGACCGAGCACGTCGTCGATCACCGCCGCGCCCAGCACGATCTGCGCCTCGTGCGAATGCAGCACATTGAGGTCGCGGAACACGCGCGCCGTGATGCCGACAGAGGTGGCCGTGAGCGTGGCGCCGAGGAACAAATAGGAATTCGCGGAGAGCCCCGGCAACAGCCACGGGCCGATGACGTAGGTCCCGAGCGCGAAGGGCGCCACCACGCCGATGACGGCGACCAGCAACGCCGGCACGCCGACTTTACGCATGGCCGCGATATCGGATTCGAGCCCGATCTGGAACAACAGGATGACGACACCGAGCTCGGCCAGGAAGATGATGATCTCGTTCGACTTGGCCGGCTCGATGACGTCTATGCCCAGCAGGTACAGGTTGCCGATCAGCACACCCATCAACAGCTCGCCCAGGACCGCCGCCTGGCCGATTTTTTCGATCAGGCCGGAAATCTTGGCGAGCAGTAGCATTATCGCCACCCACAGAAAGGCATTGGCCGCCGTCGCGGCTTCGGGCGAGGCTGCCCACACTTCGCTGCCTGCGATGAAAATCAGCGCCAGGCCGACAAAAATTCTTGAATGAGCGAATTTATTGTTGGGCATTGTCATGAATGACGATTGACGATGTGTCTTTTTAAATCAAGATATGGAGCTTGGCCAGCGCAGACGACTAGCGAGCGGGGACAGGCGGAAGCGGTCGGATGATTCAAGTGGATGGCCAATTGCCATAAGTGGGTTGGTGTGCCGGTTCCAACTATAGATGATTCCGGACGCTGTTGACTAGGACCGGAAAATTGTCACGACATAGACGGTATAGAGGGCGAGTAGAAGTACTCCACGCCGGCGTTCGATATGCCCGCTCCGTACTGGCCAGATAAGTGCCACGGTTACCATCCCAAACAACGAGACTATTGCCACCTCTCGCCAGTCTATTGATATCGGTGAAATGATCGCAGCAATGGCGACGATAAAAAGACCGTTGAAGATATTGCTGCCTAGTATTGTTCCAAGCCCCACTTCGTCATGCCGGCGTATTTTGGAAACCACCGTCGTTGCAAGTTCCGGCACAGAGGTCCCGATCGCTACGACCGTTGCCCCGATGACAAATTCGCCGAGACCGAAGGATGCAGCGATGTCTTTTGCGCCGATGACGATGAAGTGGCCCGCAGCGATCAGAAACACCAGGCCAGCGAGGCAAAGAATAATTGCCAACCACCCGCGTCGCTCAGCCAGTATTTCCCCGGCGGCGCTTCTCTGTTTACGTGCCTCGACAATCACGGTGACCATCCATGTGAGGAACATGCCCAGGAGCAGCAGCCCATCGAACCGTGACAGCACGCCGTCGAGGGCCAGAATGCCGATGATCAAAGGAGTAATCAGCGCGACTGGAAAGTCGCGTTTCAGGCTGTCACGAGGGCATTGAATTCCCGAGATAAGCAGGGTAATGCCGAGAACTAAAGCAACGTTTACGATATTGCCGCCCAAGGCGTTGCCCAGAGAAATCTGCGGTTCTCCAGCCATCGCGGCGGTGATGGCAACCGAGAGTTCCGGGCTGGACGTGGCAAACGCCGCCACCGTTGCGCCTATAATTCCGGCAGGGATTCGCGCCCAGCGGGCTATCCCCACCACGCCGCGGACAAAAAGCTCGCCGCCAATTCCAGCGCAAAGAACACCGGCAGCCAGGGTCAGGTAATTATTCATCGTTATTGGTTCGTGAAAGCCAGCCGAGTTTATTTTTCAATTAACCTATAGATTGGGTTGGTCATATATCAGTAATTCATCGCGTTCGAATATTTTGACACGTTTGCCGATTGCGCTATGCTGAGCCTGGTTTGATATCCGGTCTGGTTCCGAAATGCCGTCGTTCCACGTTACATGAACCCCGAGTTCGCCGATCGCCTGCCCGAGAGCTGGGAGCGATTCTCCCGCTTCTTTTCCGCGCTTGGCGACACCACCCGCCAGCAAATCCTATTGGTATTCGAGCCCGGCGAGGAAATCTGCGTCAACCACATCGCGCGCCTGTTCAAGGTCAGCCGCCCGGCCATCTCGCATCACCTGAAAGTCCTGCGCAATGCGGAATTGCTGGTATGCGAGAAGCGCGGCAAGGAAGTTTACTACCGCATCAACCAGGCATACTGCGTCGAAGTAATGCGCACGGTGCACGAATTCATCTCCGCCTGCAAACAGTCCGCAACCTTACCGGCGACCGACGCCCGCTAATACCAGCCATTCCACTGTTATGGAAGTTCTGATTAAGGAAGCTCCGATTAATTCTCCCGTTCGCCCTGAGCCTGTCGAAGGGTGAACGGGAAGCGATTGGACGGATTGGGGTTTCGTCCGTTCGTGGTTCGACAAGCTCACCACGAACGGAATTAATCAGAGCTTCCTTAATTGATTTTGAACCGCCAAGACGCCAAGGGCGGGATTCTCGCGAATGTTCAGCGGACATTCGCGCCGCCGAACGGGTGTAGCTGCACCCTGGGTCGCAATAGACAAAACTTGGCGTCGTGGCGCCTTGGCGGTTTAAGAATATTAGAGATTCTTTAATTTTGTTGTCGGCCGGTCTGCGAAGGCGGCAGTGGCCGGGTTCAAAGGATGTCGGCCCAACGCGGCGAAGCGGAGAAGGCGGCGTGGATGAGGCCGATGTGCGAATAGGCCTGGGGAAAATTGCCCCACATCCGCCGGGTCGCGGTTTCGCAGTCCTCCGAAAGCAGGCCGAGCGGCGAACTGGCGCTGAGCACATGGTTCATGACTTCTCGCGCCTCTCCAATCCGCCCGACCGTGGCGAGCGCTTCGACGAGCCAGAAACTGCACAGTATGAACGCCACGGTGGGTTGGCCGAACCCGTCGTCGGTGCGATAGCGCAGCAGCCAGCCGTCCTGCGAAAGGTTTTTCCAGATGGCGTTCAGGGTGCCTTGAATTCGTTCGTCGTTATGCGGCAAAAATCGCAGGCTCGCCATTTCAAGCAAGGAGGCGTCCAGGTCATTGCCGCCGTATGTGGCGACGAATGCGCCCAGCCCGGGGTTCCAGGCGTTCTCGACGATCTGCCGGTGAATGTGCGTGGCGGCGTTGCGGAACTCCGACGCGTGCGCCGGTGAATGCCGCCCGGCGATATTGGCCATGCGGTCGGCGGCGGCCCATGACATGAGACTGGAAAATGTCCGTGGTTTCTGTTCCAGCCGGTATTCCCAGATGCCGGCGTCGGGCGTTCCGGCAACGGCTATCGCTTTCCGGGCCAAACGTTCCAGCAGGGCATACGACGCCGGTGAGCGCTCCGCGCTGAATCGTTCGTCGAGAAAGACCGGAGCGAGCGCGAGCACCATTTCGCCGAATATGTCGTGTTGCGTCTGCAACGCCGCGGCATTGCCGACGCGCACCGGTCCGTCGCCGTTGAATCCGGGCCAGTGATCGAGGGTGCGTTCTTCCAGATCGGTTGTTCCGTCAATGCGGTAAATCGGCTTGAGCGTGAGTTCAGGATCGTTACCGGCGACATTCAACAAGAAATTGGTGAAGCTCTCACGTTCCTCGAAGTGGCCGAGCATGCGGAAGGCATCGAGGGCGTAGTAGGCGTCGCGCAGCCAGCAGTAACGATAGTCCCACGTCCGGCCGCTGCCCGGCGCTTCCGGAATGGAGGTTGTGACGGAGGCGGTGATGGCGCCGGTGTCCTCGAAACAATGCAATTTGAGCGCGAGCGCGGAACGGATAACTTCTTTCTGGTACATCGGCGGAATGTTGCAGCGCTTGATCCACCTCTGCCAGTAACGCATCGTGTCGTGCAGAAAACGCTCGCACAGGCCGGGCAGGGCTTCCTCGACCGGCGCGCCCCAGGCGAGCACCAGATGCCGCCGTTCGGTGAGCACGAAGGGTTGGCCGCCGAGATAGGAAGGGGGAATGTCGGTGGTGAGCCGCAGCGGGCTTTCGAAGCCCTCGAAACGAATGTGATTCGATCCCGGCAGGACCAGCGGTGCCGCTTTCGACCAGCCCAGGCGCGGTTCGCAAACCACGCGCACTTGCGGTGTTCCTTCGATCGGCTCGACGATGCGGTACAGTTGCGTGGGACGCGTGATGCGTTCGTACTGAACCAGCCGCGGCGCGAAATCGATTACACGAAACGACCCACTCGGAGTGCGGAACGTGGTTTCGAGCACGTTGGTGTTGCCGAGGTAACGTTGCGTGCCTTCCGCGCCATCGGGCGCGCCGACCGTGAATCGCCCGCCATTCTGTTCATCCAGCAACGTCGAGAACACCGGTTCGGAATCGAAACGCGGCAGGCAGCACCACACCACTTCGCCGGTGCGCGAGACCAGCGCCGAAAACTGGCAGTTCCCGATCAGACCTAGATTTTCGAGCCGCATGCGTGAA
>NZ_JANLGY010000025.1 GCF_024653915.1 Sulfuricaulis sp.
TGGTAGACCACCACGTTGATAGGCTCCATGTGTAAGCGCCGTAAGGCGTTGAGCTAAGGAGTACTAATTGCCCGTGTGGCTTGACCATATAACACCCAAGACGCCGGGTGTGTGTTCAAGCCAACGTAACATCTCCGCGCTTTTTACTTACATACACTGCCCGAACATTGGTTGTTGCATGAAAATGCAACAGCGTAAAAGGTCTGCCTGGCGGCCATAGCGAGTGGGAACCACCCGATCCCTTTCCGAACTCGGAAGTGAAACTGCTCAGCGCCGATGATAGTGTGGGGTCTCCCCACGTGAAAGTAGGACACTGCCAGGCTTTTATTTCAGAAACCCCGACCAGAAATGGCCGGGGTTTCTTTTTTATGGTGTCCTGCTTGAACGTGGGCCCACGTGACAAATTCGTCGGGAATGAATTTGTACGGCCGTAGGCCGCCCGAAGGGCGAGCCACAGGGATGTGGCGAGTCAAAGTAGGACACTGCCATGTTTTTTTATTCGAAACCCCGTTGGCGCAAGCTAACGGGGTTTCTTTTTTTACGGTGTCATACCTGAATGTGGCCACGGAAAAAAATTTGCGTCCCTCGATTCCGTAAACAGTTCGCCCGGTACTATTTCTGTCGGGAATGAATTTTCACGAGCGAAGCGCGCCCACGGGGCAAAGTGGAGGAATGTGCCATGCTCAAAAAGACAGTAGCAATTTTTGTGTGACACAGCCCCGAGGCGTCCACACCGGGACATCCTGCGGATTTCCTATTCTGTCTCCGGCGGTTCTGTGAGCGAGCGCAATGAGCCTGCAAAGGGGTCGGCGTAGAAATATTCCTGGGAAAATACGGCACTACAGGCTTTTATTTCATACCCGATCACAACCCGTCGTCGGGCTTTCAATTGCCATTCGTCCGAGATGGCTTGCATGGCACGGAATATCGGCTAGGGTTTACGGTAGATGCGGCGGGATAAAAACGGCCGCGACACCGCCAAAGTGTGAGATAATCCTCCCGAAATGAGAATTTCAGTAAGCAGTATGTCCTCCCCGGGTGCGCGCGATGGTGCAGCCGGAACCGGCACAACAGTTACTGCCACACGGCGGTTGAAGCTGCTCAGCTACAACATCCAGGCCGGGATCGCCTCGAATAGATACCGCCACTACCTCACCCACAGCTGGAAACACGTTCTCCCCTTTCCGAAACGTCTCGATAATCTCGATCGCATTGCGCGCCTTCTGGGCGGGTTCGATATCGTCGGTTTGCAGGAAGTGGACGGAGGCAGTTTGCGCAGCGGATTCATCAACCAGACAGAGTATCTCTCGCTATCGGCGCGTTTTCCTTATTGGTATGACCAGACCAATCGCAATCTCGGAAAATTTGCCCAGCACAGCACCGGACTTCTGAGCCGCTTGTGCCCCGCGGAAGTGACAGAAGTGAAACTCCCCGGCATGATCCCCGGTCGCGGCGCGTTGACGGTGCGTTTCGGCCACGGCGCGGATGCGCTGATTCTGGTGATCGCGCACCTGGCCTTGGGACAGCGCGCGCGTTTCCTTCAGCTTGAATGCATCGCCGGTATTATCGGCACCTACCCTCACGCGATTGTGATGGGAGACATGAATTGCGGTACCGAAAGCCGCGAGATTGACTGGTTGGTGAAGCACACCGATTTGCGTGAACCGGCGCATCACCTGCCGACTTTCCCCAGCTGGCGCCCCTCGCGCAACCTTGATCAAATACTGGTGTCATCGTCCCTGAAAGTCGAACGTATTGAGGCCCTGAATTATTTATTTTCCGATCATCTTCCGATCGTGATGGAAATTGCACTGCCCATGGAACTGCCATGGTTTGACGATCAACCCGTTGCTTCGCCGATACTTTCGCTGGCGGGTGCGGCGGCTTGAACTGAACCGCCGGTTCAGGTTTTTTTCAGTTCTTCGAGAATCGTTTCCACCAGTTTCAGCCCCGCCGGGCTCATTTCCCGCGACAGTTTCTCCACATCGTCCTCGCCCTGTTCCATCTGTGACAGCGCTGAAGCCAGGCGCGCCATGTCGCCCCCGGCGTTGCGCATCTGTATCGCCATATCCGCGAGCGCCTTCAGTGCTTCGACGTTGCCGTGACGCGCGGCGGCCACCATGGAAGCCAGACCCGGCGCGGCATGTTCAGGGTCGGGTGTGGCGCTGAGGTCGGGCAGAGTTTCGGGGTTCTGCAGCCCGCGCAAAATGGCTTCCGTGATCACACGATCTTCTTCGTCCAGATTCTGCAAAAGGTTGATGTCACGCTGTCCACCTACAATGCGCCGGATGGAGGCCACCAGTTGGTTCCAGCCATTTTCTTCCGAGAGCTTCAGCAATTGTTCCAGTTGCGGCATCAAGTCGCGGTTGTGACAGGTTTGCACCACGGCGTGTACCAGGCCGGCGTGGGACGCCAGGATTTGTTGGTCTTTCTCGGGCAGGGCAGGCATGGTGAATTCCTTTCAGGCTTTGACGAGTCTGGTAAATATACTACGCTTGCGCCGGTCGAATGAACCGCCAGATAACCCTATTATGATTGGCCTGTTGCAACGAGTGCGTTCAGCCCAAGTCGAGATTGACGGCAAAACCGTCGGCGCCATTGGGCGTGGGCTGTTGGTGCTTGTCGGTGTTGAGCAGGGCGATGACGTGGCACGCACGGATCGGTTGCTGCAACGGCTGCTGGGTTATCGCGTGTTTCCGGACAACGCCGGCAAAATGAACCTGAGTGTCAGGGACATCGGCGGCGGGTTGCTGCTGGTACCGCAATTCACGCTGGCCGCCGACACGGACAAGGGCATGCGCCCGAGTTTCACGCCTGCCGCCGCGCCGGAATTAGGTCAGCGCCTGTTCGCTTATCTGGTCGAAAAGGCCCGGACGCAGCACGCCCCGGTGGAGAAGGGAGTGTTTGGCGCCGACATGCATGTCACGCTGACCAACGATGGTCCGGTGACTTTCTGGTTGCAGGCAAAATAACCTGAATCAGGCGCGATCCAGCGGAAAGGGCAAAACCTCTTCGATTGTTCGCGCACCACCAGCAAGCATTACCAGACGGTCGAATCCAAGCGCGACACCAGCACAGTCCGGTAGCCCGTGTTCCAGCGCGGACAGCAGATGCTCATCCACGGGAACGGGCGGCAGACTGCTGGCCGCGCGGGCATGCAGTTGTTGTTCAAACCGCGCGCGCTGCTCATTCGCGTCGGTCAACTCGTGGAAGCCGTTCGCCAGCTCCATTCCATTCAGATAAAGCTCGAAGCGCGCTGCTGTCGGCGGGTTGCCCGGTTGAAGGCGGGCGAGCGAGGCCTGCGAGGCCGGGTAGTCATATATAAAGGTCAGTTGTCCCTGGCCAAGCTTGGGCTCGACCACGTGTGTCAGTAACAGATCGCGCCAAACGGCTACATCGTGATGCTGATGCAGGCTTGTCGGTATGCGAAAACCTTGTTCGTCGGCCACAGCCGCATAATCCAGGACGGTCGCCGTATGTGGGTTAATTTTTGTGTGGCGCTGAAATGCCTCGCGGTATGTCAGCTTCTCGGGCGGATTCAACCCCAGTGCTGGCGCGAGGAGTTGCATGACAAGCTCACCGACCTCCGTCATCAATTGGTGGTGATCAAAACCCATGCGGTACCACTCGAGCAGGGTAAATTCCGGATTGTGCCGCCTGCCGGATTCGCCGTCGCGGAAGACCTTGCAGATCTGGTAAATCGAACCGCTGCCGGCCGCCAGCAGGCGTTTCATGGGGAACTCCGGCGAGCTATGGAGGTAAAGCGTCTGGCCGTGCGGGAACAGTGGGCCGGTGTAGCATGTAACAAAGCTTGCCAGCATCGGGTCGGTGATGGCCGCGGCTGAAAGTATCGGTGTTTCCACTTCCAGCACGCCGCGTCCGGAAAAAAATGCTCGAATTTGTTGCAGTAATTGGGCGCGGCGCTTCAGGACTTCCAAAGCAGCGGCGGGTCGCCAGTCATCGAAAAGTGGCAAGTAGCAAGTCTCAAGTAGCAAGTAAAAGAAGAGGTATTGTATCCCTTGCTACTTGTAACTTGTCACTTGCTACTGCAGTCATGCGCGCGAGAGGTACTCGCCGGTGCGGGTGTTGACCTTGATCATCTCGCCGATTTGCACGAACAGCGGTACACGCACGATCGCACCGGTTTCGAGAGTCGCCGGTTTGCCGCCACCGCCCGAGGTGTCGCCCTTGAGTCCCGGGTCGGTTTCGGTGACCTTGAGGGCGACGGTTTGCGGCGGCTCAACGGTAAGCGGTATGCCATCCCACAGGGTGATCACGCAAACGCCCTGTTCCTTGAGCCACTTGGCATTGTCGCCAATGGCTTTTTTGTCCGCCGCGAGTTGCTCAAAGGTTTCCGGATTCATGAAGTGCCAAAATTGGTCATCGCTGTAGAGAAATTGCATCTCAACATCGACCACGTCGGCGGCCTCAATGGTTTCGCCGGATTTGAACGTGCGCTCGATAGTGCGACCATTTTTGAGATTGCGGATTCGCACGCGGCTGAAGGCTTGTCCCTTGCCCGGTTTAACGAACTCGTTTTCGACGATGGTTGCCGGATCGCCGTCGAGCATGACCTTGAGTCCGGCCTTGAATTCATTGGTACTGTAAGTTGCCATCACACACCTTAATCTATTAAATACACTTCGTTTGAATCAGACGCACACTTCATCTTTCCCCTCACCCTCATTCCCTCTCCCGCAAGGGGAGAGGGAAGCGAGCCGAACGCGCTTACGCGCGATCCAGGTAAAATCGAGCGCGCTATGATACCCGGAACTTCCGTTTTAAGGCAGGTGCCCACGTGGCAATCGCAGCTGTCCCGCGCCATCACCGACCCGGCCGAGCTGCTTGCTACGGTAGGGCTGGGTGAGGAATGGTTACCTGCGGCCCGGGCCGCGGCCCTGCTTTTCCCGTTGCGCGTTCCGCGTGAATTCGTCGCCCGCATGCGCCGCGGCGACCCGCATGATCCCTTGCTACGCCAGGTACTGCCGCTCGCGGAGGAATGCCTGACGGCAGAGGGGTTCGGTGCCGATCCGGTGGGCGATCTCGGTGCCATGCCAGTACCTGGCGTGCTGCATAAATATCAGGGGCGGGTGCTGTTGACGGTCACCGGCGCCTGCGCCGTACATTGCCGCTACTGCTTCCGCCGCCATTTTCCCTACGCTGACGCCAATCCCGCTGTCGATCAATGGCACAGTTCCTTGGAATATATCGCTGGCGATCCATCGGTCACCGAAGTCATTTTGAGCGGCGGCGATCCGCTCACGTTATCGGATCGCCGCCTCGCCGAACTGATTTCGCGTTTGGAAGCCATCCCGCACCTCAGGCGTCTGCGACTTCATACCCGTTTGCCGATCGTATTACCCGGACGTGTGAATAATGAACTGCTCGATTGGTTGGGCAGCACGAAATTCAAAACAGTCATTGTCGTGCATGCCAATCACGCAAATGAAATTGACGCGTCCGTAACGTTGACGCTGGCGGATCTGAAATCAACAGGCGCGCAGCTGTTCAATCAGTCTGTCTTGTTGCGTGGCGTGAATGACCGTGCCGATGCCTTGGTTGCGCTCAGCGAAGTATTGTTTGAGGCGGGAGTAGTGCCGTATTACCTGCACCTGCTCGACAAGGCGCAGGGGGCGGCTCACTTTGAAGTAACAGATGTCGCGGCACGACAACTGATGTTGGAACTGAATAGTCGCTTGCCAGGTTATCTGGTGCCGCGGCTGGTGCGTGAATTCCGCGGCGCGCCAGGCAAGGTGCTCATGGTTTGAGTGTCCGCTGGGCGTGAGGCGCTGTTTCTGTGGATTCCACATTGTGAAATAACCTGAGCAAAACGCACAAGAATGATTTGCCTATCTGGCCTAGCGCGCTTGAAATATCCTGCCTGTGTGCCGCAAAGACCATTGCTGGATATCGCCCGATATTCGAGAGTAGACTAGTGCGGCTATGTTCGGATACTAGACGTCTATTGAACAGACTGACTAATCGCAACAAGGAGGAAGCATGAACAAGAAATATCTACTCAAATCCAATTCCGCCGAGCCGAAAAAATCCAAGCAACCGATTTCCCGCCGCAAATTCCTGACGGCTACAGCGGCTTCCGTGGGTGGTGCGGCGACACTCGGATTCCCCATGATCATGAAGGCGGCGGATACGATCACGGTGAAAATGCAGGGTGCCTGGGGCGCCACTGACATCTTCAATGAATTCGCGCAGGAGTTCGTCACGCGCGTGAATGCCATGGCGGGCGGCAGGCTGCGCATCGACTATCTCGTGGGTGGGGCAGTGGTGAAGCCTTTCGAAGTGACGGACGCGGTGAGCAAGGGTGTGCTCGACGCCGGTCACACGGTGCCGGTCTACTGGTACGGCAAGTCGAAAGTGGCGTCGCTGTTTGGTTCCGGACCGATCAACGGCATGGATGCGCACATGACGCTATCCTGGATCTATCGTGGCGGTGGGCTCGCGATGTACCAGGAACTCCTGAAAAAACTCGACCTCAACTACGTCGGGTTTTTTGCCATGCCGATGCCGACCCAGCCGCTCGGCTGGTTCAAGAAACCGATCAAGGATGCCAAGCAGCTGAAGGGCCTCAAGTACCGCACCGTGGGTCTCGCGGCGGATTTGTTCCAGGAGATGGGCGCGAAGGTGACGCAGTTGCCGGGCGGCGAAATCGTGCCGGCGCTCGAGCGCGGCGTGATCGATGCCTTCGAGTTCAACAACCCAACCTCGGACATGCGTTTCGGTGCCCAGGACGTGATCAAGAACTATGAGATGGGCAGCTTCCACCAGGCGATGGAGTTCTTCGAGATTCTCATCAACAAGAAAAAGTGGGACTCCATGCCCAAGGAACTGCAGGCGATTTGGCAGTACGGTGTCGAGGCCGCGAACTCAGCCAACTATTGGACCGCGATGGACAATTACTCGCGCGACCTGCAGGTGCTGAAAGACAAGCACAAGGTGAACGTCATCCGCACGCCGCAGTCGATTTTCCAGGCGCAGCTTAAGGCTTGGGACGCGATCACCAAGAAGCTCTCGGACGAGGATCCGTTCTTCAAGAAGGTGGTGGAATCGCAGCGCGCGTGGGCCAAGCGCGTGGTGTACTACCATTACCTCAACGAAGCGGACTTCAAAATGGGCTACGAGCACGTGTTTAAGACCAAGCTTGGCTGATGGGCTAGCGCAGTCAACGACAGTAATACCCGGGGCGGCGCCGGCAAGCGGCCGCCCCATTTTCTTGCACCCGGGGGCAGCGCATGGTTAACCGGCTGATTTACGGCATCGACCAGCTGAGCAGAATGGTTGGCCACGCCTTTGCGTGGTGCATTTTGATCCTCACCTTTGGCACCTCCTACGAGGTGTTCGTGCGTTACGCTCTCAACAACCCGACCAGCTGGGCCTTCGACATGAGCTACCTCATGTATGGCGCCCTGTTCTTCATGGCCGGCGCCTACACCCTGTCGCGCAACGGTCATGTGCGCGGCGATTTCATTTACCGCATGTGGCGCCCGCGCACGCAGGGATACGTCGAGCTGACGCTCTATATCCTGTTCTTCTTCCCCGGTGTCCTGGCCCTGTGCTACGCCGGGTGGAGTTACGGTCTCGAAGCGCTCAGGATCCGCGAGGTCAGCGTCAACAGCCCGGTCGGGATCCCGATCTGGCAGCTGAAATTCATGATCCCGTTCGGCGCCGGCCTGCTCGCGCTGCAGGGTTTAGCCGAGGTGCTGCGATGCATCCAATGCATTCGCGATGACCAGTGGCCGCCTCGGCTGCACGACGTTGAGGAATTGGAAGACGTATTAATTCAGCAACACGCCGCCGAAAAAGTTGCTAAACCGGTGAGCACGAAATGAGCGATCCGACACTCGCCCTGGTAATGCTGGGGCTGTTCATCTTTCTTATCCTGCTGGGTTTCCCCATCGCGTTCACGCTGATGGGGATGGGCGTCGCGTTTGGTTATTACGCCTATTATCAGCCGGGCACGGAGTTCTTCGATAACCGGGTGTTCTACCTGCTGACGCAGAACACCTGGAGCATCATGAGTAACGACGTGCTGGTCGCGGTGCCGCTGTTTCTCTTCATGGGCTACGTGATCGAGCGCTCCAACATTCTCGACCGGTTGTTCTATAGCTTGCAAGTGGCGCTGCGCCACATCCCGGGCTCGATGGCGGTGGCGACACTGCTCACGTGCGCGATGTTTGCCACCGCCACCGGCATTGTGGGGGCGGTGGTGACGCTGATGGGGTTGCTGGCGTTACCGGCGATGCTCAAGGCGGGCTATGACCAACGATTATCGTGTGGTGTCATTTGTGCGGGCGGCACACTTGGCATCCTGATCCCGCCCTCGATCATGTTGATCGTGTATTCGGCCGCCGCCTCGGTTTCGGTGGTGCGGCTCTACGCCGCCGCGATGATACCGGGTTTTCTGCTTGCGGGGCTTTACATTATCTACGTGATCACGCGCGTGTCCTTGAATCCCAAGCTGGCGCCTAAACTTCCGCAGGAAGAAAGCAATATTCCGTGGGGCAAGGCGTCACTGCTGCTGCTGGAGGCATTCGTGCCGCTCGCTGTGCTTATCCTCTCGGTGCTCGGTTCGATCCTGTTCGGGCTGGCGACACCGACCGAAGCCGCCGCGATCGGCGCACTCGGCAGCCTCATTCTGGCGGCGGCGTACCGGGCGCTGACATGGCAGCGCCTGCGGGAAGCGGTATACCTCACTGCGCGCACCTCGGCGATGGTGTGCTTCCTGTTCGTGGGCTCGTGGCTGTTCTCCTCGGTGTTCTCGTATCTGGGTGGCGAGGGCGTTATCAAGGCGTTCGTGCTTGGACTCGACCTCAATCCGGTGATGTTCCTGATCCTCTCGCAGTTCATCATCTTTCTGCTTGGCTGGCCGCTGGAATGGACTGAGATCATCATCATTTTCGTGCCGATTTTTCTGCCACTGCTGCCGCACTTCGGTGTCGACCCGATCTTTTTCGGTATCTTGGTGGCGCTCAACCTGCAAACCTCGTTCCTGACGCCGCCCATGGCGATGTCGGCGTACTACCTGAAGGGCGTCGCGCCGGCTTTTGTGGAGCTCTGGACCATCTTCAAGGGTTGCTTCCCGTTCCTCGGCCTGGTGATTGTCACCATGGTCCTGGTTTACGTATTTCCGCAGCTGATTTTCTGGCTGCCGGAAGTCGTCTACGGACATTGAGCGCAGCATGGATGACCTCCGACTAAATTGGTCTACCGCCAGCGACGCGGCGCGCTCGATCTGCGACGGCGCGATCAGCTCCGAGCGGCTGGTCGAGGAGTGTTTGGCGCGCGTGAGCGAGGTGGAAGAGTCGGTTCAGGCCTGGCAATTCCTCGATCCCGAGCACGCACTCCAACAGGCGCGCGCACGCGATCAAGCCCGGCGCGAGGGCCAGTCAATCGGTCCGCTACACGGCGTGCCGGTGGGCATCAAGGACATCATCGACACCGGTGACATGCCAACCGAAGATGGCACCGTGTTGCATGCCGGCCGCACGCCAGCGGCTGATGCCGCCGTGGTCGCGATGTTGCGCGCCGCGGGCGCCGTGATCATGGGCAAAACGGTTACCACCGAGTGCGCGACGCACACTCCCGGCAAGACGCGCAACCCGCACCATCCCGAACATACCCCGGGCGGCTCGTCGAGCGGATCAGCCGCCGCCGTGGCGGCCGGCATGGTGCCGCTGGCACTCGGCAGCCAGACCAACGGCTCGGTGATCCGGCCGGCGGCGTTTTGCGGTGTGTACGGCTTCAAGCCGACACACGGGCTTATTTCGCGCCACGGCGTACTGAAGCTCTCACGCACGCTCGACCAAATGGGTCTGTTCGCGCGCTCGCTGGAGGATATCGCGCTCGGCTGCGAGATACTCGTGAGTGGCGATGAACGCGATCCAGCGACGCGCCCGCGCGCCCGTATTCCGTTTCGGGAGATTGCGGCCGAGGAGCCGCCGTTGCCGCCACTGATCGCTTTCATCAAGACGCCGCTGTGGGAACGCACGGACGTGGATACCCGCGAAGCCTTTGCCGAGTTGATCGAGGCGCTGGGCGACCGTGTTGTGGAAGTGGAATTACCCGAGATCGCGCTCGATGCGCTCAAACTCCACCAAACGATCATGGAAGCCGAGATGGCGGCGGCGCTGGTGGATGAATACGAACGGGGACGGGAGCAATTGAGCGAGACGTTGCGCGCCCAGCTTGAGCGCGGCCGCGCTATTACCGCGTTCGACTATCAGACCGCGCTGGCGCGCATTCCGCTGTTGATAGAGGGTTTTGACGAGTTGTTCAACCGCTGTGATGTCGTCCTGACCCCCGCGGTTGCGGGCACAGCGCCTAAAGGTTTGGCGTCGACCGGCGATCCCTCGTTTTGTACGCTGTGGACGCTGTGCGGTATGCCTGCGATTTCCCTGCCGCTGATGCGTGGGGCGAATGGCTTGCCGCTCGGTGTGCAGCTCGTCGGCCAAAGTCACCGCGACGCACGCTTGTTGCGCACGGCGCGCTGGCTGGCGGCAAAAGTCGGCAGCGCCGAAGCGTACGATGTTAAGGAGGCTACGAATGGCATTTAAAATTATTGCAGGAATCGTGGCGATGGCGCTGGTGTTGGTGTACCTCGGGCCCGTCGTGCTCAAGCTGTGGGATCCGGCGCTAACCCTTGTGATACTTGTTGGTATCTTGATGATGTTGGTCGATCTTTGGCAATCCCTGCAATCAAAGGGCGACTGAATCGGCAAGTCGGGTTGCGCCCATATGTGTTCCGGCGCTGACATGAACCCGAACCTGGTCGTGTAACGCACATCTCGAGCCTTACGTCGTCTCACCAGCTGCTGCCTGTTTCCACTCGGAAACGTAACGAATGCTGCCATTGTCTTTCGTGCAACAGGCAGACTCTTTGAACCTTAAATTAGCGCGACTATCATGAAACCGAAAATACTTGTCACCCGCGAAGTTTTTTCCGAAGCTCTGGATTTCCTCGGACAGCATTTCGATGTCACGCCGAACCAGGGAGACGCTCCCATGAGCCCGGAAGCACTGGCGAAAGCGCTGGCCGACAAGAACGGCGCGCTCATTACGCTCACAGAAAAAATCGACGCGGCGCTTCTGGCGCAGTGCCCGAAGCTCAAGGCGGTGTGCAACATCGCCGTCGGTTTCAATAACATCGATCTCAACGCCTGTCAGGCGCATGGCGTCATGGCCACCAACACCCCGGGTGTGCTGGAAGATTCCACGGCGGATTTCACCTGGGCACTGATACTGGCCACGGCGCGCCGCGTGACCGAGGCGGAACAATACCTGCGCGCCGGCAAATGGAGCGGCTGGAAGTTGAAACAATTTCTCGGCGTGGACGTGCACCACGCCACGCTGGGAATCCTCGGTATGGGGCGCGTGGGACAGGCCGTGGCGCGCCGCGCCCGGGGCTTTGAGATGACCGTGCTGTACCACAATTCACACCGCCTGTCGGCGGAAGTTGAGAAAAGCTGCCACGCGGCGTATGTATCGCTGGATGAACTTCTGGCGCGCGCCGACATCCTTACGGTCCACACGCCGTACTCTCCGGCTACCCATCATCTGTTGGGCACGACGCAATTCGCAAAAATGAAACCAAACGCCATCCTTATCAACGCCGCTCGTGGCGGCGTCGTTGATGATGCCGCACTCATCACGGCGCTGAAGCAAGGCGTCCTCGCCGGTGCCGGACTGGATGTATTCGAGAATGAACCGGCGCTGCATGCGGATTTTCTGAAACTCACCAACGTCGTGTTGACGCCTCATATTGCCAGCTCTTCCGAGGCCACGCGCCGCCGCATGGCGATGCTGGCGGCGGAAAATTTGGTGGCCGCACTGACCACCGGCAAACCGCCCAATCTGCTGCATCCACCCGCCTGAATGGGGGAGCTGCATCATCTGGGCGTTAAGGAAGCCCTGTATGGCCTGTCGGAAGGCCGATTCACTTGTGAAGACCTGGTGCGCGATTGTCTGGTGCAGATCGCGAAGATCGATCCGAAAATCGAGGCTTGGGCCTGGCTCAAATCCGAGGCGGCACTGGAACGCGCGCGCGAGGCTGACCGCCATCGTAAAGCCGGCAAAAATGGAGCACTGCAGGGTATACCGATTGGCGTGAAGGACATCATCGATGTGCAGGGCGTGCCGACGCGCATGGGCTCTACCGCATTCGAAGATTACATGCCGTCAATGTCCGCGCGCGCGGTGCGCCGGCTGGATGAGGCTGGGGCAGTAATGCTGGGCAAGACCGTGACGGCGGAGCTGGCCTATTACGTGCCTGGAAAAACCCGCAATCCGTGGAATCTGGCGCACACACCGGGTGGCTCCTCGAGCGGGTCGGCGGCGGCGGTGGCGGCCCGCTTTGTTCCCGCCGCCATTGGCACCCAGACCAATGGCTCCGTCATCCGTCCCGCGGCGTTTTGCGGTGTGGTCGGTTACAAACCCAGCGCCGGTCTCATCTCGCGCGCCGGCGTGCTCGTGTTCAGTCACACGCTGGATCAGGTGGGCGTGTTCGCGCGCAACGTGCCGGATGCCGCGGTGGTCGCCAGCGCATTGATGGGGCACGCGCAGGACGATCCGGACAGCCTGTCTGATTTCGCCATGGTGCCAAAGGTTCTCGATCCCAAGCCGCTGTTCCAGCCGCCGCGACTCGCCGCCGTGCGCACGCCGGCATGGTCACTCGCCGATGCCGGCGCGCAGGAAAATTTTACCCACAGCATCGCTTTGCTGCGCAAGTCAGGAGCGGGGGTCGAAACAGTGATGCTCCCCGATGCATTTTCCCAGGCGCATGAGGTCCACCGTACCATCATGCAGTACGAAGGCGCGCGATCGTTTGCCCATCTGCAGGCGCAGCAGCGCGAGCGATTGAGCGCAGAGATTAATCGCTTGATCGATGAGGGCCTGCTGATTGAAGAGCCCGCGTATCATGCGGCACTCGAGAGTCGCACCCGCTTGCGTGGCGAACTGGGTGACTTCATGAACCGTTACGATGCCGTGCTTACGCTGCCGGCGCGTGGCGAGGCGCCCGCGACACTGATGTACACCGGCGACCCGGTGTTCTGCACGATCTGGACGTTGTGTGGCGCCCCGGCCATTACCCTTCCTTCGGGCCTGGGCGCCAATGGCCTGCCGCTCGGGTTGCAACTCATAGGCGGTTATCTGCAGGATGCGCGACTGTTGCAGGTAGCGCAGTGGTGCGGTTTGAAGCTCGGGTTCCATCACAGTCCGCCGGAACTGAATTAATGTTTGATTAATTATGATTATTTGACGCAAAGACGCGAAGGCGCAAAGAAAAACTCGGAAAAATAAAAGAAAAAATCTTTACGTCTTTGTGCTGTACAGGAAGTACGAATGTCGCGAGCGCAGGGATGCGCGGGAGCGACCGACTTTGCGTCAGAAATTAATATATCAGACGTTCCTTAAATTAAGGAGTTGAAGACAATGGCGATGAAGGTGGGTTTTATCGGACTCGGAATCATGGGGCGTCCCATGGCGCTCAACCTGCGCCAGGCCGGCCACGCCCTGTGGGTGCACGGCCGCCGGCCGGTGACGATGGAGGTGTTGGTGGAGGCCGGTGCCCAGGCTTGTCACACGCTCGCAGACGTTGCCGCCAGCGCCGAGATCATCTTTATCATGGTTTCGGACACGCCCGACGTGGAAAACATCGTGCTCGGTGAGAACGGCCTGATTCGGCGTCTGCGGTCCGGCCAGATTGTGGTGGACATGAGCACCATCTCACCCGCGACAACGCGCCGCTTTGCACAGGAGCTGGAAACGCGTGGCGTCGAGATGCTGGATGCGCCAGTTTCGGGCGGTGAGATCGGCGCGATCAATGCGAGCCTGTCCATCATGGTCGGCGGCAAGGAAAAAACATTCCAGCGCGTGAAACCGCTGTTCGATGTCCTCGGTAAGAGCGTTGTCCATGTCGGCGATCACGGCGCCGGACAGGTTGCCAAGGCCTGTAACCAGATTGTGACGGCTCTCACGATCGAGGCAGTGAGCGAGGCTCTGACCTTCGCGCGCAAGAACGGCGTGGATGCCGCCAGAGTGCGCGAGGCCCTGATGGGGGGGTTTGCCGGCAGCAAGATTCTGGAAGTGCATGGCAAGCGCATGCTCGACAATAATTTCAAGCCCGGTTTTACGGTGAAGCTGCACCAGAAGGACTTGCGCATTGTCATCGAGGACGCGCACAAGCTGGGCATCGGCCTGCCGGGCACGGCGCTGGTGGCGCAGCACCTGAACGCGCTCATCGGCAGTGGCGACGGTGAGCTGGATTCCGCCGCGATCGTCAAGGTTATAGAACGAATGTCCGGGATGAGAAAATAGCCGGGGCTACAACTGGCCTTTTTTAGGTAGAATGCGCGCATGAGTACGCGCGCCGAAATCCTCAGGCTGATGTCCGATGGTGCCTTTCATTCGGGCACCGACCTGGGAAAGAAACTCGGCATCACGCGCGCTGCAGTTTGCAAGAATGTTCATCACCTGGCGCAATCGGGCCTCGAGATTCACCGCGTGACAGGTCGTGGTTACAAGCTCGACACGCCGCTGACGTTGTTGGATCATTCCCGGCTTCTGAAATTGCTCGGCAAATCGGCAACAGAAATTCGCGACCGCTTGCATCTTCTGGATGAAGTGGATTCCACCAATCGTTATCTTTCTGAACATGTTGTGGCGAATGCCGACATCAATGGCACTGTCTGTATTTCCGAGACCCAGCTAAGCGGCCGTGGTCGCCGCGGACGATCATGGGTCGCGACGCCTTATTGCAATCTCATGCTGTCCATGGCCTGGCGCTTTCCCGGGGGGCCGGGCCTGGTTTCGGGTTTGAGTCTCGCGGCTGGCGTCGCGCTGTTGCACGCACTGGAGGAGTATGGTGTGTCCGGCGCGGGCCTCAAGTGGCCGAACGACGTGCTGTGGGATAACCGCAAACTCGCCGGTCTGCTGGTCGATGTCCAGGGCGAGGCGGCGGGACCGACATTGGTCATCCTGGGCGTGGGCATCAATGGGCACATCAGCCAGCCTGACGCTGCACACATTGACCAGCCGTGGGTCGATCTGCAGGGCATCACGGGCAAAACCACCGATCGCAATCGCCTGTCAGCGCTGGTCATGCTTCATCTGCTGGACATGTTTCAGCTGTTCGCAGACAAGGGCTTTGCGCCGTTTCGCGAGGAATGGCAGAAGCGGCATCTGTTCCATGGCCGGCGCGTGCGTCTGATACAGGGCGATCGCGAATTTTCCGGTACCGCCGAGGGTATCGACGAAACTGGCGGCCTGGTTATCCGTCATGCCAGGAATCGGAAGGTATTTCATTCCGGCGAAGTCAGCCTGAGACTTGTCCGCGCCTGACAGATTGCCCACATGAATCTGCTAATTGATCTTGGCAACAGCCGACTGAAATGGGCGCAATATGGCCCGGACCTCTGGCGCACCGATGCCGCGTTGCTCGGCAATGAAAAAAATATCGAGTCGTTGTTCGGTAAAGCGTGGGAAAAAATCGCGAAACCGCAGCGGGTGATTGTATGCAGCGTTTCCAGCCCGGAACGGTTACATGCGATCGAGCAATGGGCGCGGACACACTGGTCAGTCTCGATACACATTGTGCGCCCACAAGCAGAACAACTCGGCGTGAAAAATCTTTACCGGAACCCACAGCAGCTCGGCGCCGACCGCTGGGCGGCCCTGATTGGCGTGCGCGGACTGACTGGTTCTGCGGTGTGCGTGGTGGATGCCGGCACGGCCGTGACGGTGGAGGCGCTGTCGGCCAGGGGTGAATTCCTCGGTGGCGCGATTTTTCCGGGCCTGCGTCTGTTGCGTGACAGCCTGGCACAGGGTACGGAAGCCCTTCCCGTCGTTGCGGGAAACGCGACAGATTGTCTGGGCCGTTCCACCGAAGATGGCGTGGCGGCCGGTACCCTGTTCGGCCTGGTGGGCGCGGTGGAGCGTTTAATAGACGAATACCGGCGAAACTTGGGCGAGCCGATGGAGATTTTTCTCACCGGCGGCGATGCAACGGCGCTGGCGGCGCATCTGCGTGTGTCGGTTACACCGGTGCCCGACTTGGTGTTCAAGGGATTGGCTCGCATCGCGGATAGCTTATGAATCTGAAATGGATATTTGCCGCGCTGGTGCTGGCCAACCTCGGGCTCTGGATGTGGGCCAGCTGGTACAAGGAAATACCGATAGAGGAAACCCGCACGGCGCGCGAGCCAGTTGCGCCGGAGAAAATGCGTCTGTTCAATGAGCCGGGAGTAAAACTCATGCCACGCAAGACACCGCCCCCGGCAAACGCAGGATTGACGACCGGCACCGCGCCGGCGTGCTTCCATATCGGCCCGTTTCCGGATATCGATATCGTGGCCAGGGCGGAGACGCGTTTGAATGAACTACAGTTAACTTATTCACGCCGCTCCGAGGAAACCCGTAACGTAACCGGTTATCAGGTCTACCTCCCGCCGCTGTCTTCCCAGAAAGCCGCGGAGCGTAAACGTCAGCAACTCACTCGCCTCGGTTTTAAGGATCATGCCCTGATCCAGGAGGGGGGTATGCAAAACGCCATTTCACTCGGGTTGTTTACGATCGAGGCCAATGCCGAAAGTCGCGTGCGTGAGCTGGCGGATAAAAAAGTGCAGGCCAGGATTCAACCGTTTCAGCAGACACGCACACGCTTCTGGCTGGATGTGGCCGTCAAGTTTCCTTCGGAAACGGCGGACAAGATCAAAAAAATTGACTGGGCCGCGAAAGATGTTCAGGTGCAGGAACTTGTCTGCCCGGCCGGCACGAGTCTGCCACCGAATAACTCACAAGAACCGCGCGAAAATGCGCCGAACTGAGTGGTTGCCCCGCCACGGGGGTATACTTACAATGCCGCGCTTTTTTGATTCTGCCCGCATAGCTCAGTTGGGCGAGCCGGAGTGGTGGCGAACACACTTAACGTGTGTTCGCCCCGACGAGCGCCCGACCATGGATGGTCGGGCTGGGGTTTAATAGAAACTGAGTCGCGTCGTCAGGGACGATATGTTTGAAGCTGTTTTATGCCCGCATAGCTCAGTTGGTAGAGCACCTGATTTGTAATCAGGATGTCGGGGGTTCGAGACCCTCTGCGGGCTCCATTTCACGGTTGCCTCAAACTTGAAGTCGCATATTTTGATTTCAAGTTCGAGGTGTCAGAACGTCACCCCACTGTCATTACGCGCCGAAGCAGTGTAGAAGGGCGCCTATGAAGACCCCCAAAAGACTTGAACCGCTGGTTGAGGACGGCCTCGTCGACGCGGTCATTCATCAGCTCATGAGCGGTAAGGAGGCCATGGTCTACGTGGTCCGCTGCGGGGAAGATATTCGCTGCGCCAAGGTTTACAAGGAAGCCAACCTGCGCAGTTTCCGTCAAAGTACCGGTTACACGGAAAGCCGCAAGGTGAAAAACAGCCGACGTGCCCGCGCCATGGAGAAGGGCGGTCGGTATGGACGCAAAGCGCAGGAAGATTCATGGCAAAGCGCTGAGGTGGCTGCTTTGCACCGTCTCGCCGCCGCGGGCGTGCGCGTCCCGCAGCCCTATAATTTTGCTGATGGTGTGCTGCTGATGGAGTTGGTGACCGACGCCGATGGCAACGCCGCCCCGCGGCTCAACGATCTGGTGCTGACGGCAGAGCAGTCGCGCGAGTATCACCGCACACTGATAATGCAGGTCGTTCTTATGCTCTGCGCCGGGGTCATCCACGGCGATTTGTCCGAGTACAATGTGCTCGTTGGCAGCGAAGGGCCCGTCATCATCGACTTGCCCCAGGCTATTGATGCCGCGGGAAACAACAGTGCCTCCAGCATGTTCCAGCGGGACATCGACAACCTGACGGCCTACTTCGGCCGTTTTGCCCCCGAGCTTCTGTCCACCGACTATGGCATGGAGATATGGTCGCTCTACGAAAACGGCAAACTACACCCGGAAGTTGAGCTGACCGGTCGCTTCGAGCGCAGCAAAAAGTTGGCGGATGTGGACGGCGTCATGCGGGAAGTTGACGACGCATACAAGGAAGAAGCAGCGCGTCAACGGTACAAGCTGGAAATGGGGCGATAACACGCCCCTTGATCCTGTAAAAAGGGGATGCCCCATTTTTCATCACCCTTTTAGAAAAGCGGAGGGCGACATAGCCTAGATGCCCGCCTTGATTTACAATCCTGTTCCTCGCGCAAAGCCCGTTTGCTGTTTTTCAGATACCACCATGGAAAAGAATCCTGCTGACGCTGTCGTTATCGTCCGCAACTATTATAAATCCTTGCCCGAGCGCATGGTTGCGGTCCGCGCCCGTGTTGGCCGCCCGCTCACACTGGCGGAGAAAATCCTGTTCGCGCACAAGACCGACCTTGCGACGGACCTGCCCTTGCGCGGCAAGACCACGGTCGGGCTGCATCCCGATCGCGTGGCCATGCAGGATGCGACGGCGCAGATGGCGATTTTGCAATTCATGACGGCGGACAAGGCCGAGGCGGCGGTACCGACCACGGTGCATTGCGATCACCTCATTCGCGCCAAGGTGGGCGCCATCAAGGATCTCGAAGTTGCCGAGAGCAATAATAAGGAAGTCTACGATTTTCTCGCCTCGGCTTCGGCCAAATACGGCATGGGTTTCTGGAAGCCGGGTTCCGGCATCATTCATCAGGTGATCCTCGAGCACTATGCTTTTCCCGGTGGCCTCATCATCGGCACCGATTCTCACACCCCGAATGCCGGCGGTCTCGGCATGCTGGCCATCGGTGTTGGCGGCGCGGATGCCGTGGACGTGATGGTCGGCATGCCGTGGGAACTGCTGTGGCCGAAACTCGTGGGCGTGCGCCTGACGGGAAAGCTTTCGGGTTGGACCAGCGGCAAGGACGTGATTCTCAAGCTGGCCGGCATGCTGACGGTGGCCGGCGGCACCAACAAGATTATTGAATATTTTGGTCCGGGCACGGAGTCGCTCTCCTGCACCGCCAAGGCCACCGTGACGAATATGGGCGCAGAACTGGGCGCGACGACATCGGTGTTTCCTTTCGATAAGCGCATGGCCAGTTACTTGCGCGCGACCGGTCGCGCCGAGATGGCGAGCCTCGCATCCAACCTCGCCGAGCATCTGACCGCCGATGCGGAGGTACTGGCGAATCCTGAAAAATACTACGATGAGATCGTCGAAATCGATCTTTCAGAGCTCGAGCCGCATGTGGTCGGTCCGCACACGCCCGATCTGGCGCGCCCGGTGTCACGCCTGGCGGACGACGTGAAGTCGCACGACTATCCGGCAGAGATTAAGGCAGCGCTGATCGGCAGTTGCACCAATTCTTCCTATGAAGACATCGGCCGAGCTGCGCACATCGCACGCCAGGCGAAGGCAAAAGGGCTGAAGGCGCGCGTGCCACTCATGGTCACGCCGGGTTCGGAGCAAGTACGTGCCACCATCGAGCGCGATGGCCTGCTCGCCGATCTCGAGGCCATTGGTGCCACGGTGCTGGCCAACGCTTGCGGGCCGTGCATTGGCCAGTGGGAGCGCACCGACATTGCCAAGGGCGAAAAGAATTCGATCCTGACCTCGTACAATCGCAACTTCCCCAAACGCAATGACGGCAATCCCAGTACGCACGCCTTTATCGCGAGCCCCGAAGTGGTGGTGGCCTATGCGCTGACCGGGCGGCTCGATTTGGATCCGATCCATGAAGGCGTGCAGCTTGATGGAAACTTGCTCAAGCTTGAGGCGCCGAGCGCTGCTGAGCTTCCAACCAAGGGCTTCGATGCTGGTCGCGATGGTTATGTGGCGCCATCAGAGCAGGCGGTTTCAGCCAACGTTATGGTGAATCCTAAGAGTGAGCGCTTGGCTTTGCTCAAGCCTTTCGAGCCGGTGGACAAGGTGGCGGGCTATCAGAATTTGCTGGTGTTGCTGAAGGCACGTGGCAAATGCACGACCGATCATATTTCACCGGCGGGTCCGTGGCTCAAGTTCCGCGGTCACCTCGATCGCATCAGCGACAATATGTTTTCCGGCGCGGGTAATGCCTTTACCGACAAGCCGGGTACCGGTGTTGACGTCTTGACCGGCCAGGCCGGCGAGGAACTGCAGAAAATAGCCCGCGCCTACAAAGCCAAGGGGCAGGGGTGGGTCGCGGTGGGTGACCAGAATTACGGCGAGGGTAGCTCACGTGAGCACGCCGCCATGAGCCCCCGGTTTCTCGGGTGCCGGGCGGTAGTGGCGCGCAGTTTTGCCCGTATTCACGAGACTAACCTCAAAAAACAGGGGGTGTTGCCACTGACTTTCGCCAATCCGGCCGACTACGACCGTATCCGACAGGATGATCGGCTGAGCATTGTTGGTCTCGACAAACTGGCTCCCGGGCTGAAGGTCGAGGTCAGGATTGCCCATGCCGATGGTAGCCAAGAAACGTTTTTTGCCTTGCACAGCATGACCCAGGACCAGATTGCCTGGTTCAGTGCCGGATCGGCGCTGAATCTGATCCGGCAACAGTCCATGAGGGGTCGCTAGGCTGTCGGAATTCGAAGAGTTTATTCAAAAAATCAAGGATATCGGTTGACAATGCAGGCCTGCTCCAGCAAAATTTGCGGCTTCGTTTTTTCCGGAGGGGTTCCCGAGCGGCCAAAGGGATCAGACTGTAAATCTGACGGCTCTGCCTTCGGTGGTTCGAATCCAC
>NZ_JANLGY010000026.1 GCF_024653915.1 Sulfuricaulis sp.
AGATTACGATGTAGGGTGAAGCGTATTTTTCGTGAACACACGTTAAGTGTGTTCACTAAAACTCCGCTTCACCCTACATCGTATTCTCGTTTTGTTAGGCGTTAGTTGTGCGTCTTGTCTCAGACCTCACCTACCGATCACGTTGAAACCTTCGCGCTGGGCGGCAAGGGCCAACCGCGTATCAAGACAAACAAAGTCCAACGTGGAGGGGCGATGCTCGCTCGCCATAATCGCCGCCGCCAATTGAAGCGAGTCGGCGGCACGCAAGGGATGCACGCGTAACAGACGCATGGCGATATCGCGCAATGTCTCCAACGGCTGAACTTCCTGCCAGAGCCGCTGCATCTGCTTGAGCCGCCGCGCCGCCTTCGTAATCGAAACCGTGTCGAGTCTTTCTTCGCGCTCAAGCCTGGCCAGAGCCGACATGCACTCCACTGGTGTGCCCCACCAAACGATCATGGTAGAGTCCTCTCCATATATCGCCTGCATACGATCGGTGGTGGCGTCCTCCGTCAGCAACGGTACCACGGCAGAACTATCCCAGTACTTCATCTCCCCTGTTCGCGCTCCGCCAGTAATGCCTGGAGAATGCTCGCGCCTTTCTTCGATTTTGGGGGCGGCTCCAGCAAAAGCCGGCTCCGCGCCGGCGAGATGGCCCGGCGCAGGATACCCGCGCGCTCCAAGCGGGCAAGACGTCCTGCTTCATTTCCTTCTCCTTCCTGCAACGCGGGTTCCAAACGCGCCACCGGACGCCCGCGATCCATGATCAGGACGGTTTCCCCGTGGCGGACGCGATCCAGCAGGGCGCTTAACTGATTTTTGGTTTGGGTAATTGAGGCTTTTTTCATAAGGCTATAATAGCCACTTCATGCCACCCCGTCAAAAGTCTGAATGTGGCACCGCGCAATCTAGGCGCGGTGATCCTCCTTACGGGTCCGCAAGTTTCCCGCCTCCAGCCGACGCACCATGGCGATGAGCAAGGCGTACACCATCGTCCAAAAACCGATGGTCCACCACTGAACGGTTTCAGTCTGTCGCACCACCCAGATCGCACTTCCCGCGCAGGCTGCCATCAATACGTATTCCCACAGCACCGTCTTGCGATGGCCCCACCCCGCCTGCACCAGGCGTTGGTAAAAATGGGTCTTGTGTGCCTGCCAGATTTTATCCCCTCGCAGAAGACGCCGAAAAAGCGTGACCGTGGCATCAACGATGAAAGGCGAGAACACGAGAAGCGCGATCCAGAAAGGGAAGATGCCGTCTCTGGCGCCCCACAGGGAAAGCGTCGCCGCCAGAAGGCCGAGCGTGGATGAGCCGACATCGCCCATGAATATCCGCGCCGGCGGGAAATTGAAAAAAAGGAATCCCGCGGAAGCAGCCGCAATGATCAGACTGACGGCCAGAAATGCGTCATGCCCGGCGGTCCAGCCCATGATGGCAAAAATCCCAAATCCAAACACCGCCATGCCGCCGGCAAACCCGTCCATCCCGTCCATGAAGTTGTAAAGATTAATCATCCAAACGATAAACAGGACTGAAAGCGACACACCGACAGGATATGACAAGTCCATGATTGTACCGGGTGCTTCAAATCTGTGTGGAATGAAACCGCTGTAGAGAATAGCCGCTGCTGCCAGCATATGCGCGGTTAGACGATAGATGGGCGGCACAGAATAACGATCATCAAGAAATGAAACTGCGGCTACTATCAAAATACCAGACATAATTCCGGCATATCCTTGGACAGGACGGAAGAAATCAGAGGCTAAACCAATAATAATGATGGCAATAAGGATTGCCAGACCACCGTTGCGCGGCACGGGCCGGTCATGAAGCGATCTATCATTAGGATAATCCAGCACAAACACGACAGAGCCAGGGCTGAGACATAAACGCGTAAGCAAGGCTGAAAGCACAAAAGCCATGGCTGTCAGCACGGTGACCACAAGAAGATTCATGTCGATTTCCTGAGCCCAGCAAACATCTCGGGCGGCATAATCAGTGGATGTGATGTATAGACGTGATGGAATTTAATCTGCCAAGTAATATTTCCCGACTGTAGTCGGTATAACATGTCCAGGCGTTTCATGCGAATTTGCCTCTCAGCAAGAGAACCTTCGCAGGTTATCATCGAAATGAAGACTCCAGAAAATGGCGAGCGGTGGCGCGCAATGCGTCATCAACGCTCACTGGAGGCGACCAGCTCAGACGTGACCGGGTTTTGGTGATATCTACCTGGAGCGAGCCACACAAGCGCCTCAACACTGTACGCTTGCACAACAAGGCTGCACCTGCCTCCAGCATCCAAGGCGACACTGGCAGCAAACGCGCGGGCCTGCCCAGCATTTGGCCCATGCGCCTAAGAAGTTCGGTGGTGGAAAGATCCTCGCCATCGCTCACCAGAAAAGTCTCATTGGCCGCAGCCGGGTGTTCGATGCAGGTGACAATTAAATCCACCAAGTTGCCTAGTGCCACCAGACTTCGCCGGTTGTGAATCGCTCCCAGCGGCAGCGGCATACCCTTGCTAAGCCAACGCATCATGCTCAAAAAGTTGGCCTTTACCCCCGGCCCGTACACCAACGGCGGGCGTATGATAACCACCTCCATACCGGTTTCTGCAGCCAGTTGTCGCAAGCCATCTTCTGCCTCGCGCTTGGATATGCCATACGGATCGATGGGTGCGGGCGCGTCATCGGCGGAATAGGGTCGCCCCAAAGGGGTACCCTCACCATTGACCTTAATCGAGCTGATGAAGATGAAGCGGCCTGCCCCAGCCGCCGCTGCCTGCCTTGCCAGGTTAAGCACAGCCACGACATTAACCCGGCGATACTCCGCCAATGGATCACCTGCCGTATCGTTCATCACATGCGCGCGGGCGGCGGTATGAACAATCGTATTTACACCTGACACCGCTGGCTGCCAGTCGGTCTCCGGGCACAAGCCGCCTACCTGTACTGGCGTAACACCCCCCGGTATATTTGATATATCGCGTCGCAGCGCGGCCTTGACCTGATGTTGCGGATCCAGCGATAGACGCAACAGCAGCGCGCTGCCAACAAAGCCAGTAGCACCGGTAACCAGTATTTTCAAAACAGAAACACCCTCACATAAGAGAAAGCAGGTCGTCTGCCATGGTCCGCATCAGCCTGGTTCGGGAGTACTTTTCCATAAATTCTGTTCGCGGCATATCAACTAACAAAAGCTGTGAAAATACTTTTTGAGCCTCAACAGCATCGCAGGGAGCAAACACCACGGCGTTACTGATTTCAGACTTTACAAAGTCCGCGGCATAGCCAGATACACCAGCCCAGACAGGCTTCCCCATTGCTGCATATTCGAACAATTTGGATGGCAGCACATTTTTAAAAGCGTCATAGTCGCTCAGGTGCAGAAAGAGAACATCCGCCTCTTGATAAGCCTGTATCAACTGATCGCGCTTCACTGGAGGTAAAATCTCCACGTTATCAACGTCGGCCTCTTGCAGGGCGGTTTGCAAGACTGCCTTACGGCCACCGTCACCAATTAACCTGAAAACAACGCGTCCCCGCATACTCTTGGCCAGAGCAGGCACTATGTTATGCAATCCCTGACCTTCCCCCATGTTGCCGGCATAAAGCACAGTTAACGGCATATGCGCAGAATTTGCCCCCTTCACGCAAGTACCTGCTTCAATGAATTCTTCATCAACGCCGTTGGTGAAGAAAGAACATTGAAGATATGGATAGTGGGCCTCAAAGTAAGGCCTGAACCCCCTTGATACTAAATTGACCTTGTCAGCTTGGTTGATGGTCCAGCGCTCCACCAGAGAAAGAAGGGGGGTAGTCGGCAGGCTCAACCAACGGGGCAACACATCATTAATGGTGTCGACAAAAATATCACGAATATCCAGATACAATTTTGCCTTCTGCTGCCTTGCAATCCAGGCTCCTAGCGTGGCGGTCATAAGCCGTGATGATGTCGCATAGACCAAGTCGTACTGACGAGACTGAACATGCCGCATCACTCCTTTGGCGAAATGAATAAATGCCCTGGATTGATCGGCCATACCGCTTTTGTGGTTCGGCAACCTGATTCTACGAATAGCCAGACCGGGATGCGTTTCGATCTCAGGAGCCTCGCAACTGAAAGTACTATAGCGATTAGGCAGCGTGCTCACTACATCCACATGCGCCCCTTCTGGCAGCTTCTCGGTCAAGGCTTTTATTAACGCCGTTGTGCGAAAGGAACCCGCCGACAAATCGGGATGGTAGTAAAAACTCAGCACCAAAACTCTCAAATATCGCTCCCCCATTCGATCCGGGTAGTCAGATTGTGCCCGCTTAACTTTGCAACGATGCAAATATTGGGCACTGAGGTACCAAACTTTGGATGCCATGTAGACTCCACGAGCTCAATACCATCAGCCCCCTGCACGCCAAATCTGATAGTTTTCTCTGAATCCGATATAAGCAAGAGTTGACAATCGGACAAATGCCGTCTATCGATGCCGATATCTGGATGCAGATAAAAACGCACTACGGCGCTCTGGAAGTTCCCTGTAATCGAATCATGCATCACCAGTGAGCGCCGGGTAAAAGTCCAGCTGCGTCGGTGGATAGCCTTGCCTTGTAGGCGCTTGTAGCCATCATGACTTGCCACGACAACAGCGGATTCGTCGTCTTCAGTAATGTATGGCTTGCTGGGGAATGCCCGGCGCGCCACGCGAAACCCGCCCCACACCTCGCTGGAGGGCTCGCCGTCAACCACCACCGTGTTATGCGCTGCGGTGCTTCGCTGGCGCTGCCTTTCAACACCCTCGCCATACTGCGACGTGCCAGAGTTGACGAACACGCGCCGGCCAAATAGGCTCAGCTCAAAACTGAGTGTATCTGCATGCCCATGTGCAGGGAGATAATCAGGTCCAATACGCGCCATGTCCAACAGGGCCACATCACCATCAGACATTTCTACCCGGCAATAGCCACTGTTTCCCAGCCATTGAAATGAAACCTTTCGATCACCGCGAAGGCTCCTCAGCGACACCGGCTCCGCTTTACAGCCCAAGCTCGCGGCATAGGCTTTGATAGCTTCGGGGTCTGGAGCGATGTCAAATGCGGAATCATTAAAGAAAGCAATGCGTCCATCCGGATGGGACATCGCTGCTAACCAGGTCAGACCCCGGTTAATCACCTCACGCCAACCAGACACCCGCTTTCTCAACACGCTTAACCCTGAGCGCTCGGCGAGGCTTAAAAGATCACACATATCGCCGAGCAGAATCGCGTGGTACATAGGAGAAAGCTCAAAGTGCCCGCCATCTGGAAGAAACTGTTCTGGGATCTCACGATCTAGAATTTGGAGACCCTTCTGCAGCCATTTCTGCGCTTCATCCCCGTCCAGAAAAGCACCAGCGAATACCAGCGCTTTGGCGTTTGCAAACAGATGATTTCCCAGAATATGAAACTCAAGCTGTTGATAGAGAGCTTGTGTTTGCAGCCCTAAACTTTTCTGCCAAGTGGGCTCAATAACATTCTGGCGTGAAAACCACTTCACCAGATTCACTATCCGTAACGAAAGCGGGTAAGGTTCCCAGCCGTGACCCATCACTGGCGGATTCTCCGCGATCCAGCGATTAATCAGATCCTTGTGCTCTTCGCGCCTTAACCCGGCGCCGACAGCATTCAGGTCATCCAGGTAGTGAAGGTTATAGAGCCAAAGCTTGCTCTTATGGGGGTCGTTCCATGCATCCTTATCCTTGAGATAGCCTTGCTCTCCAAGAAATTCGAAGCTACCGCGTGCAAGCATCCTCGAAGGCAACAGTCCTGGACTCGACCATGTACGCAGCCATGGTCTCTGCCCATACTCCCGCCTTTCGGTGAGATAAACCTTTGCAAACCTGTAATACAGACGGTAAATTAACTGCTCTATCTTCAGATGGCGTACTGTGTGAAACAGTCGGAGCATCTTGCGCAACGACATGCGATGCCCTAAATATCTCGCTGACTACGAAGCAGTCTCGCCGCCTCGATAGAAACTCTCGAAACCTCAAATACCTCATCAATGGGAATGGGTGTTTTGCCCCCCTCCGCTACCGCTGCCAGGAAACGACGGACACATTCGGTCTGTCCTTTGTCCTGCTTCCACAGGTTCATTTTCTTGAAGCCGGGCCAGCCATAGCCTTGCAATCTACGAAAGTTATCCAGTTGCAGCACCCGACCCGCTGTAAAGGCTTCGATGCGCTCCTTCGGAAAACTCGCCGCACCGTTGGCAAGGTAGTGAATGGTACCGAAAGAGCCATCCGCGAACCCCAATGTGATTGCCGCTTTGTCCTCAGTAATGGCGACACCAGGCGCATCGCCCATACGACGCGGTTGAATTGATACGATCTCGCTCCCGGCCAGAAAACGCATCAGGTCAATGAAGTGGCAAGCTTCACCGATAATGCGGCCACCCCCCACTTCGATGTCTTGGGTCCAGTGATCGGCTGGAATCATGCCCGCATTCATGGTCATGATGAACAACTTGGGCTCGCTGACCGGCGTCAGAAGCGCCTTCATCTTCTGTACTTGCGGCGAGAAACGACGATTGAACCCCACCATCAAGTGCGGCCTGGCGCCCGCCGCATGCGACGCCTTGTAGGCTTTTTCTACTTCGGCAAGTTCATCATGATTGATGGCCAGCGGTTTCTCGACAAAGACGCTCTTGCCCGCCTGTAGCGCCTGCATCACGAAACGCGCATGGCTGTTGTGGCGCGTGACGATGGCGACGGTATTGATCTTATCGTTGGCTAACAGCGATTCAACATCGGTAGAAGCTTCGGCAAAACCAGCCTTTTTGCCATGAATCACGCCATTGATACCACCGGCGGTCACGATCGTATGAAGCTGCGCACCTGCCGCCTTGAAGGCCGGAATCAGGATGCGGGAGGCATAGTTACCCGCGCCGATAAATCCGACCACAGGCTTGCGGGCATCGAAGGTCGCATCCAGCTTCAGCGCTACGCGCTTCATGGCGCGTTGACTGACATCCGAGGTGTATTGCAGCAGAATCCCCAGCGCGGATTTATCCTGGGTCAGCGCCTGATACGCATTCGGGACACTCTCAAACGCAAAACGCTGCGTGATCAGTGGCTTCACGTCCAGTTGGCCACTGGCCATCATGTCCAGCACAGCTTCAAAATTGCGCTGCTCGGTCCAACGCACAAACCCATAAGGGTAATCCTGCCCCTCCTCTTCATAATTCGCGTCATAGCGCCCCGGCCCGTAAGAGCAAGATACCTGAAAGGACAACTCCTTTTCATAAAAGTCCGCCCGGCTTAACTCCAACCCAGTAACACCAACCAGGATAATGCGGCCGCGTTGGCGACACATTTGGGCCGCCTGAGAGACAGGATCGCTGGACTTTGTAGAGGTGGCGATAATCACACCATCCACGCCTTCCCCATGACTGAATGCCATGCCGGCGGCTACCGGATCTTCCCCCTTGGAGGGGTTACAAATAGCAGCACCGAATTTTCGCGCCAAAGCCAACTTGTGGTCATCGAGATCAATCGCCAGTACCCGGCAACCCTGAGCACGGAGTAGTTGCACAGTCAGCAGTCCGATAAGTCCCACCCCGGTCACGACAAATGCCTCACCTAAAGTTGGTTGAGCCAGACGAATTCCCTGCAGGCCAATGCTTGCCATCACGGTAAAGACAGCAGACTCATCATCGACATTGTCAGGAATTTTTGCGCAAAGGTTCTTGGGGATTCTCACCACGTCTGCATGAGGGCCATTGGAAACAACCCGATCACCGGGCTTAAAACCCTCGACACCACGCCCGACTTCCGCCACTACCCCTACATTGCAGTACCCCAATGGTAACGGCTGCGCCAGCTTGGAACGCACCGCATCCATCGTGGTCATCAAACCGTCGGTTTTCACTTTCTCCAGCACCATCCGGACCTTCTCAGGCTGCTGTCGAGCCTTGTCGACAAATGAGGCTTTGCCAAATTCCACCAGCATGCGTTCTGTGCCGGCGGAAATCAGGCTGGTAGTGGTAAATATAAGTATATTGCCGGTGCTTACTTGGGGCGCCGGAGCCTCAACCACCCTTGTGTTGCCATTTGTAAGGTCTTGCAAGATTTGTTTCATCGATTCTGCTTTTCCATTCGTTGATTTACACCAGCAATCGTTCCAGCTCGGCCACGATACGTTCGGCGGCATGGCCGTCCCACTTATCCGGGATGCTGCCCTGCTTCCAGCGGCCATGCAGTAAACGCGCCATCGCGGGTGCGAGATTATCAGGATTGGTGCCAATCAGTTCATTAGTGCCGATTGTCACGGTCTCCGGACGCTCGGTATTATCGCGCAAGGTCAGACAGGGGACACCGAGCACGGTGGTTTCTTCGGTGATACCGCCAGAGTCGGTGATCACTCCACGGGCGTGCTGCACCAGATAATTGAATTCGCGATAGCCCTGCGGATCTACGCAATGCAGACAAGGTATCTCCACATCGAGCTCACGCAAGTTCTTCGCCGTGCGTGGGTGCACAGGAAACACTACCGGCAGACCCCCCGCTCCCTTGGCAATGGCATGCAGCAGTCGCAGCAACTGCTGCTCACCATCTACGTTAGCGGGTCGGTGCAGGGTAACGACAAAATACTGTCCCGGCTGCAAGCCCAGTTCACTCCAGAACACTGGTGGCCGCAGGTCGGGTATCTGCTTGAGTAACGTATCGATCATGGTATTACCAACAAAGAAGATACGGTCGTCCATCACCCCAGACTGGCGCAGGTTTTCATTGGCCGTCTCACTGGTGGTGAAAAACCAGTTGGTAATGGAATCGGTCACAACCCGATTTATCTCCTCGGGCATGGTCCAGTCGCCAGAGCGAATGCCACCCTCCACATGCGCCACCGGCACACCAAGTTTGCGCGCTACAATGGCGCAGGCCATGGTCGAGGTCACATCTCCCACCACCAGGCAGAGAGCGCTCTTCTGCTGCAGCAGAACTTTCTCATAGCGCATCATGATGTTGGCCGTCTGCTCAGCCTGCGTGCCGGAACCCACTTCCAGATTAATGTTTGGCACTGGAATGCCGAGTTGCTCGAAGAAGCCGCGGGACATAGCGCGGTCGTAATGCTGGCCAGTGTGTATCAGTCGATAGCGGAGCGAACTGCCATGCGTCATGGCGGCTTTCAGCGCATCGATGATCGGTGCGATCTTCATGAAGTTGGGGCGCGCGCCAGCGATGAGGTCCACTAATCGCATTTGGTTCACGACAAGACAACCTTCTCACCACTATCGGTTGCCTGCCGGATGGCCAGAAAAAAACGGGCAGTAGCGTCAATGTACGAAGCGGCTTCTCCTCCCTCTTCTTCCTCGCTAGCCACCATGGAATGAACGATATTTGCCTCGTGGCCATGGTCCCGATAACGCAGCATTTTCTTGGTTTTCCTTTCTATCACCTCGCACGTCAGGTTCTGGAAGTCAGCAAGATTTGCAAGAACATTCCCTTTGTGGACATTGAGAACCTCCCTAACCCCTTCAAAGGTAGGCCCCTTGGCGGAGAAGGTGATTGAGGCGCACGATTGATCCGCAAAAATGATCGAGACCATGAAATCGGATTTGGCACCAACCGGAGTGGCCGGAATGATTGTGCATGGAAAGGCCTTCTCAAGCGTTACAAGATGAAGCGTAAGATCAGTCCAGTGACTCAAATTACCAAGGACGCGCCCTCCCTCCTTTTCATCGAAGTACCAATGGTCATCCGAAATCTCGTGACCAGCGATAAACCAGTTGATCATAAGAGGCCCGGGTTCGCGCGCCAGCACCTCCTGAAGCTCCCTGAACAGCCTGCTTCGGGGTCGATTAAATCCCAGAAACACCTTCGATTGCGGGTATCGCCGAATCGCCGCAAGAAGCCGATCGAGCTGTTCTTGATTTACGACATGGGGCTTTTCTATATGAACGTGCTTTCCCGCCTCGATACAGGCCACTGCATATTCAGCATGTGAAGCATGATTTGATGCAATGAATACGGTCTTGACTTGCGGATCCTCGGCAATCTCCTTCCAGTCTGTTGCAGCATAGCTGCCACCATAGGCCCTGCAGAGCGACAGGGCTCTGCTCGCCTGGGTGTCGCAAGTAGCACGTAAGAAGCCTGGGTCGCGTTTCGCAAGATAATAGGCAATGTTAGAAAACGAATAATTTCCACATCCTATGATCGCGACCTTCCGACTTGCCGCATCGGGATCTTTGCACCCTGGATTCACCCACCTAGTCCCATTGAAACCAGCAGTAGCTTTAATGTGATACTGCCCCTTGATCTTCACCAAGGTTCTCGACAGACCGTAAAGCCCTATATATCGAACGGCTTTCCTGACCTTAAACAAAAAATCCGCTTGTGTGTAATCTCCACTCACTACCACTTCTCCTTAATCGATAAAATAATCATGGGCCTTGCCACACTGGGAATCATTGCCCCATACCTTACGTGCACCATCACCGTTCTAACATGCGATGTGACGCGAGCATCTAGGAGCCGTCATGCTTCTTCGCTTCGTTTAGCTTGTCGTCATGGTCACACATCAGCTGTTGAGAAAAGCTCCCTGCTTGCCGCCACCAAATGGGGATCCTGCGAAAATTTATTCGCACAGTCTTGCGCTGATTTGGACCATTGCTCGAAGACACAATCATCCATGGAAAGAAGATAAGTCAGAGACGCGTAAAACTGGTCAGGCGCTGACAACGATATATCCCATCCTGCCATTTTCTCTATCAAATTGCGCCACGGGGTCTGGTCACTGGTCATTATAAGACATCCTCCCTTAAGCGCTTCCAGGATGACGTGTCCAAAATTCTCCCCACGCGTTGGAAACAGAAACAGGTGATAGTGAGAGAAGATATTTACAACCTGTTCAGGATCAGCTTCTCCCATATATCTTACTTGAATGTTTGTGGGTAACTCGTGAATCAACGCATCACACTCTTGCCAGTACGGTTTGTCCTCAATTGGACCATATATGTCGAACTGCACCTCACCGTTAACTTTTTTCAGAAGTCCAAGAGCAACATCAAGGTTCTTTTTACGGGCGATACGAGACAGGAAGATAATCCGCGCCGACCCTGCTTGCTTGGGTCTGTTTCTGGCCACAGTTATGTCCCCTCCCTTGGGCGGCAAATTCGGTGCTACCCGAATTGGTATTGGAGGTTTCCCACTGATGGAATCCTTACTGAAAATGGAGAGAATTTCTTCCTTTTCATATTCGCTCGATGCCTGCCAGGTTACATCGGCATATAAGCCAAAACGCTTTATCAGAAAGATATACAACCGTTTTTTAACGTATTTTAATGCCAAGGCCCCTCGTGAGAGTTCGCCGCGAGTTGCCAATACACTTGGTCTATCAGGAATCAGCCCTAATTTTCTCAGAAGCAGTATCTTGACCGTTAAGGGCGAGAAAAAACATTCAGGTATATCAAATCGTAGCTCAATCCTTTGAACAACTGACGCAGTGCGAGTATTGCCGTCTCTCTCGGAGCAAGATAAAGCACCTGTGCCCTACCGACAGGTTGCCAGACACCATGCTTTACACTTGTGTAGGGCCGACAATCCCCCAAGTCCCGGTCGTAAGTCAAAATGTATTGAGCTCTTACTGGAAACCGGCGTGACTGGCATGGCCATGAAGATATTCGAGACCACTTGGAGTATCCTACACAACATGGTGTACCTAATCACACTGAAGTCTGCGCCGTATTGAGAGACCAGATGGACAATCGTCGTTGCAAAACAACCCAATCACTAGCGACAGATTTCTGAGTATGTCTCAAAGGTTACAGAACTACAGTTATAATTTTAACCCCATCCGGCGAGCCTAGCAGCAATACGTCCGCTGGCCGCATGGCAAACAATCCGTTGGTAACTACGCCAACAATCTGGTTGATACTGGTTTCCATCTCCACCGGGTTGGGGATACTCAGGTTATGCACATCCAGGATAAGGTTACCATTGTCTGTGGTAAAACCAGCTCTCAGCACGGGTTGCCCGCCCAGTTTAACCAGCTCACGTGCCACATAACTGCGCGCAGAGGGAATTACTTCGACCGGCAGAGGGAACCTGCCTAATACGTCCACCAACTTGCTGGAATCAGCGATGCAGACAAATTTCTTGCTGCAAGCTGCAACAATTTTTTCACGAGTTAATGCCCCTCCTCCACCCTTGAGCATATACAGGTGATCGGTAATTTCGTCAGCGCCATCTACATAGACATCTAATTCACCCACGTTGTTCAAATCCAGCACCTGAATGCCGTAGTTTCGCAAACGTTGCGCGGTTGCTTCGGAGCTAGCAACAGCGCCATCGATCTTGTGCTTGATTGCGGCCAATTCATCAATAAAACAGTTCGCTGTAGAACCGGTGCCCACTCCAATAATTCCGGAAGACACATATTCTATGGCCGCCCGTGCTACAGCCTGCTTCAAGTCGTCTTGCCCCATGTTCGTCGTGCCTGCCTAAGATTTTTAGCGTAAAACAATTCTTGCCGGATTCGAGTATTAGAGTTTGAATCCCGCCGCAGCGGCGTCGTTGTAAAACATCTTCACCGTATCCAGAGAAAACTCATCATGATTGAGTCCGACCAATGAAAGCTTCTTGAGGATATCATTGGTCACGGTAATGACGTGACAGCCAATCTCGTCAGCTTGAAAAATATTCAGTAATTCACGTGGGCTTGCCCAGATCAGCTCCGCCGCAGGCGCAACTTTCAGTAGTTCGACAGCAGTCGTCATCATTGGAATTGGATCGTGTCCCGTATCCGCGATACGTCCGGCGAATACGGAAACATAGCTCGGAACATTGGGGTCAAGGGCCGCTACCACACCACGCACCTGGTCAAGCGTCATCAACGCCGTAACATTTAGCTTGACCTTTTGCGCCGCAAGCTTGCGGACCAATGCGTAGCAAGTTTCTCTCCTAGTATTGGTGACAGGAATTTTGACATAAACATTTTCACCCCATCCCGTAATCTCCAGTGCCTGCCGTTCCATATCGGTAAAGTCGTCCGAGAATACCTCAAACGAGATTGGGCGGTCAGGTATAGCAGCAAGAATATCCTTGGCGAATGCCTTGTAATCTGTAATTCCCGCCTTGCGCATCAATGTCGGGTTCGTGGTCAAGCCTTTGATGTAAGGCTTGGCATACATCTCCTGCATCCCCGCCTTGTCTGCGCCATCCGCAAAAATCTTTACTTTCAGTTCTTCAATTTTCTTCATGTTTGATCCTCCATCAAAATGGTCATAACAGCTTCCTGCGTAGATAAAACTCGGTAGTCACACGTCTGTGAATGTTTCTCGTCATAACCATAATCTATAAAAATCGTCTTGCAGCCAGCGGCGATACCCGCCTCCACATCTCGCCAGCGGTCGCCCACCATGAAACTCGAAGCCAGATCGACCCCGAATTCCCTTGCCCCAGCGAGCAACATGCCGTGGCGGGGTTTACGGCAGTCGCAACCATCGCTACTGTCGTGGTAACACATAAGGAAACGATCAACCGGGAGATGCTCCGCCAGAAAAGTATTAATCGCCTCAACTGTTTCCTGTCGGGTCGTACCTCTCGCTACATCGGGCTGATTGGATACGACGATCAAGACAAAACCTGCCTCTTTCAAACGATGCAGGGCTTCAACTACGCCGGGCAGAATTTCGACTTCAGCAACGCTAGCAGGCGGATAAGGTTTACCCTCCCGTACCACAGCCCGATTGAGCACCCCATCCCGGTCCAGGAATACTGCCCGGCGTTTCATCGTGCCCACCGTCCTTACTTGACGGCCGATTCCCACTTGGTTTGGTTGGCCTTCAGTTTTGGATGTGAGACCAACAAATGCCACACAACCGCCTGAAATGCCTCGGAATGCGGTGTGATGGTTTCTGGATTAACTGTCGGCACGATTACACACACATCCGCCACCTGTGCTGTGTAGCCGCCATCCCGCCCGACCACGCCCGTTACCTTGGCACCAACCGTCTTGGCATACTGCAACGCCATCACCAGATTCGGACTGATGTTTTTTTCAAGGTTGCCACCACCAACGGACAAAACAAATACCGCATCCCTGGCGGAGAGCTTGCTCGTCTTCAGCCACTCAACAAAGATCGTCGCCCAACCTTCATCGTTGGTGCGCGCCGTCAGCTCCGAAACATTGTCTGTCGGTGCATAGGACTCGATTCCGACGATCTTGCGGAAATCATTCACCGCATGAGAGCAGTTGCCCGCGCTGCCCCCCACGCCGAGGAAGAAAATCCGCCCCCCTTCCTGCTTGATGTTGGCGAGCAAGTCTGCCATTTGCTCGATAGCGTTGACATCCATCCTCTGGAGAATATCAATCGCTTCACTGATATGGTGCTGTGCGTAACTCATGCCTTTTCTTCCTTGCTGAAATACTCAATGGTTTCGTCCAGCCCCTTATGGGAGCCGATTTCATAAAATCGTTCGAACACCTCGTGACCTGCCAACACACCGCGAATCGAAAGCTCGTGGTAGATATCCGCCAGATCAAAAGGCTCATTGGCGAGTGCATTCTCCAGAACCGAAGCAGACATCACCCCAAGCCCGTAGTCGATGTGCGTCATTTCAGGTCGCGGTGCCCGCTTATTGTATTCGGCGATGCGGCCATCGCGAAACAGCACATTGCTCTTGTCCCACTGGTTACCATTCTTCAGGACCGTCATCAGTGCCGGCTTGCCACTGGCGAGGAAGTCGCGCTCCACTGCCCGAAAATCAATAGGCAGATAAGAATCACCGTAAAAAATAAAAAACTGCTCTCCCAATAGCGGCAAGGCCTGCCTCAAGGCGCCGCCCGTACCCAGCAAGCGCGGGCCGTCCCATGAATAGCGCACATCCAAACCAAAAGCCGAACCATCACCCACAACCGCCTCCACTTGCGCACCCAAATAACCCAAGCACAGCACCACACGGGAAATCCCTTGTTGCCGCAAGTAATCCAGCTGGCGAACCACAAAAGGCTGACCCGCAACATCCACCAATGCCTTTGGTATTTTTTCGGTGATCGGGCGCAAGCGGGTTGCCAAGCCACCCGCTAGAACGGCAACCGGCAAGCTCACGAAAGAACCACCTTGGTTCCCTCAAAATCGAACCCAAAACGCACTTCCTCCAGCCCCGCTTTGCTCATGGCATGACGCAATTTGTTACGGTCGGCCGCGTAGAACATCAGGAAACCGCCGCCACCTGCCCCCACCAGCTTGCCACCGACTGCGCCATTCTTCATGCCAAGCTGGTACCACTCGTCAATCCTGGGGTTGCTCATGCCTCCCGAACGCCGCTTTTTATGCTCCCAGTGCTCGTGCATTAACTCACCAAACTTTACGGCATCGTTCGCTTCCAGTGCCTCTTTACTGCGATAGCCAAGCTCCTTGACGAAATGAAGATTCTTGAGCATTTCGTTGTCGCTATTTTGTGTGCGATCTTTCTGATCCTTGAGAATACTACTGGCACTGCGGGAGTAGCCTGTGAAAAACAGAAGGATATTGTCTTCCAGATCAAAAATGGTATCCATTGAAACCTTGAGGGGTACGGCGGTAACGGTATCGTCCTTGTGAAAGGTGAAACACGTCAAGCCACCATAAGCCGCAATATATTGATCCTGTTTGCCGATTGGCTCACCCAAGCGGTCAATTTCAATATGGCAAGCCAGCTCAGCCAATTCTTGTGGATGAATCAACTGGCGGCGATGTGCATACAAAGCCTCAAGCAATGCAGTAGTAAAACTTCCAGACGAACCCAGTCCCGTTCCGGCAGGAATGTCGGCCAACGTAGTGATTTCAATTTGTGGTGTACGTAGATTCTGCATTCTTAGTGCTTCACGAATAATCCGGTGCCGTACTTCATCCACCGAGACCACATGCTCCAATTCAGAATACTTGAGAAAAACACCTTCGGTAAACGGGCGCATCACCGTCACATAGACATACTTATTAATTGCTGCAGCAACCAGGAAACCTTCGTGGTCACGGTAATATGAGGGGAGATCAGTCCCGCCACCGCCCAATGTGATGCGCAATGGACTACGGGCAATGATCATAACCAGACTCCTTGTAAATCTTTTCAACCACCTTCAACGCCTCAAAGGCATCATTCAAGCCCGCGGCTGGCTGCCGGTTCAGACGAATATCGTCGTAGAACTCTGCCATTTCGACTGACCATGAGTCATCTCCCATGGGGTATTCCCAAGCTGTCGTCTCAGGTGGCCCCATTTCAGGCAACATTTTGTAATACGTAAGCCGCTCGACCCCATAACTTCCTCCGAGGCCACTGATTTCCAGCTTGGCATTTCGTCCGTAAATTTCCATGGAGAACATGTTTTTCCACTCCGTACAACTAGCATGGAGAAATGCCACCTGCTGCTTCGCAGTTTTCAACAGCAAAAAGCCATTGTCATCTACGGGCATATCCCAATAATAGGTGTGGGCAAAACCCTGAACCTCAGTAAACTCACCCAGAAACCAGCGTGATAGATCAATCAGGTGTGGCCCTTGGTCAATCAGCTCCCCACCCCCGGAAAGATCAGGTTTACTCCGCCACTCCTTATCGTAGCCAATCCGTCCACCGTGCCCATAGCGAGCACGGATGAACATCAATTCGCCCAATGCTCCAGCCTCGAACAACTCTCGAGCCTTGCGAAAGGCGCGGTGGTAGCGGTGATTAAAGCCCACATGCACCTTCACATCATGCCGTGCAGCCACCGCAGCCATCACTGGCTCCAGTTCGGTGGGGTTGCGCGCCGCGGGCTTTTCCACCAGCACATGCTTCCCCGCTTCAATTGCCGCCAGCGTAATTTCTGCTAGCGAATCATGCAGGGTAGCGATAACAACGATATCGACTACCGGAAGCGTTAAAAGCCCGCGCCAATCACCGAACACCTTAGCCCCGCTGTTTCCCGCCAGTGCTTTTGCCCTGGCCTCATCGATATCCGCGCAGGCGACCAACCGCCCTTCACCCAAGGCCTTGGCCCGTTTTTGTCCGATCAGGCCACAACCAATAATTCCGACTCCGAAACTCACTTATCCCCCCACGAAAAACCTCGATCCCGACCGGCCATACGCCTCAGCGTATAGGCATCACTCGAATTCAGCTCATCAAGATGTTCCGGCCAATGTTCCCAGTTATCCCACACAGCACTAATCAGTTTTCCGGTAATGCCGTCGCTGGCAGCGGATGCCAGGAATAAGGCAAGATCAGCCCCCCGATCCAAGCCCGCACCGCCCGATTCCCTCTGCTTGATCGACCTGTCGAAAAACGCTTGGCCAACTTTTCCAGGCCCGGCGGCGAGCACCTCGTCAAGCATGCGCGTATTCAATGCGCCAGGAGCAATCGCATTTACATCGATGTTTAACTCGCGCACTTCTTCTGCAAGCGTTTCTGCAAAACGCACGATGGCGGCCTTGGAAACGGCATATGCGCTGATGTTTGGCATCGGGTTGGTAGCCCCGCCACCAGAAAGCTGAATGATCTTGCCTCTTTGCTGTTTCTTCATAATGGGCAACACTGCTCTGCACATCAAGATCGAGCCAAACAAATTGATCTCGATTGTCTTAACCCACTGCGCCCAATCGATCGCTTCGATTGGCCCCATCGGGCCGTAGATACCCGCGTTGTTGACCAAAATGTCGATTCGACTAAACCGCTGTAAAGTCGTCTCCACCAATTGCTCAACGCTCCTTGGGTCCGAGACATCCGCTGGTAGCGCCTCAATGACCTGCCCTGCCGCTAATTCGTGTGCGAGATCTTCCCGTACTTTTAGCAACAGATCACCATTCCGTGCACACATAACAACCGATGCACCGGCATTGACGAATTTACGGGAAATCTCCAGACCAAGGCCTTGGTTGGCACCAGTAATAATTGCAACCTTTCCATTCAGTGTGAATAACATCACGCTAACCTTTCAATTGAAGGGGCTCCAACAGCGACATAACGAAGCGCCGCCACTGTTCCCAAAGATGACAGGAAACGATTCGGGTCGAGCACCACCAGTCCGGGGGACACTCTGACGACATAATCCTTGGGGATTTCCCTATATTCAGGCCACTCGGCTCCCACCAATAGAACTTGAGCCCCCTCCAACGCCCCTAACGCCTCGTCGAAACGCTGCACACAGCCATTCCAGTTTGTCGGGAGCTCTTTCACTACAGGATCATGCACCCTCACTCGGGCGCCTTGCTCAAGTAGCCAGTTACACAATTCAACTGCCAATGATCGGCGCAGGGTATCGGTGCCAGGCTTGTACGTCAGCCCCCAGACAACAACGACTACGCCATCCAGACTTGGCATGAGTGCTTTCAGCTTACGACGCACCCAAGACTTGTGACCATCGTTGCTCGTCTTCACTGATTCGAGCAAGGGAATGGAAATCTGATGCCTTTGGCTAACTACTTTTAAAAATTCAATATCGCGAGCCAATGTTCCCCCAGCGAAAGCTCCCCCAGGCGAAAGATAAGCCTTAGGGCCAATCCGATTCTCGGATTTAAGTCCGCGCTCCACCTCTTTGGCGTCTGCACCGACCATTTCACAGATTGAAGCAATTTCGTTGGCGAAGACGACCGAGGTTGCCAAAAAAGCATTGATCGCGTGCTTGGTCATTTCCGCCGATTCCACCGACATCCATTCGATTCGACCGGTAATCGGTTGTAGCAATCGTCCAATTCGCTCCTTATCTCGTTCAGAACGCACTCCGACGACGACACGGTCAGGCTTTAAAAACACATCCAGCGCTTTGCCCAGTCGCAGGTTTTCTGGTGAGTAAGCAAAGCTCAATGCCTTTCCAGGACAGAGTTTGTCTGCAATTGCCTCCATCCGTCGAATCGAGCCTACCGGCATCTGCGAAGACACCAGCACAACCGAATTGGTCGGCAGGTATGGCAGCACGGCCGCTACCTGGGCAACAACAAAATTGACATCAGCCACATCATCTTCATCGACGGGCGTGTCATAGGCGACCCAGAGTAGTTCGATGTCGCTTGGCAGTTCTTCAAGGCTTGCAGTAAATCGCAGATGCCCTGAATCCAGGCTTGTCCGAATCATGTCCTCCAAGCCTGGCTCGAAAATGGGAGGCTTGCCTGCCCGAAGCCCTCGAATTACATCTTCATCGAGATCAAAACCAACGACCGTATGTCCAACTGAAGCAAGGCATCCCGCAGTGACTGACCCAAGGTGCCAAAGCCCCTGAACACAAACGTTCATCAACGAGCCCCCATGACCCACTCATTAGCTTTCAGGAACTCCACAGTTTTAACAACACCTTCACGAATGGAGTGCTTCGGCTCCCAACCCAATGACCTGATTCCCCTGGTGTCCAAGAATATGAACGGGTTGTCTCCAATCCAGCCACGATCTCCACCTGTGTATTTCATCTGAGGCTTGGCGCCAAGCGCTTGACTAATCCAGCCGATGGAATCGTTAACCTCGCAATAGCCATCCACCCCCAAGTTGAAGATATTGACTTTGCCATTCGCCTTCTCAACGGCAACTTGCATCGCATCGAGGCAATCCTGGATGTAGAGATACGATTTACGCTGCTTGCCGTTGCCCAGAACCCGCAACTGTGTAGGGTCTGCTTTCAATTGTTTGTAGAAATCGTATACATGCCCATGCGTATAGCGTTCTCCGAGAATGGAAACAAAACGGAAAATCCATGACTGGAAACCGAAACCTTCACAATACGCCGCAATCAGCCCCTCACCCGCAAGCTTTGAAGCGCCATAAAGAGAGGTTTGAACCGGGAACGGCGCATCCTCCGGCGTGGGGATCATCGCTGCCTCGCCATAGACAGACCCGGTGGAAGAAAACCCAATCCGCTTGATGCCATTGGACCGCATCGCCTCCAGCACATTGAAAGTGGCGATCGTGTTCTGCTCCAAGTCCTTGCGCGGATGCTCCGTACCGAAACGGACATCCGCATTAGCGGCAAAGTGGAACACCGTATCGCCTCCGGCGAACGCTTTGGTCAAGGACGGAAGATCAAGTAGGTCACCTTCAATCAGGCAGAAAGACGTGCTCTTCAAAGCCCCTTCGAGAAATCGGCGTTGGCCCGTAGAGAAGTTGTCAATCCCGGTGACACGATGCCCTTGGGCGAGAAGCCGGTCGACGAGGCTGCTGCCGATGAAGCCGGCGCAGCCGGTAATAATGAAATGCCTAACCATGAACATAACCTTTTTTTAAAATCCAATGCTTTGAAAGCAAGTAACCAACCACCATATAGACGGGGACAATGAGGGAGATATCAACCATGTCGAACTCTCTTACAGATTTTCAATGTATGAAAACAAAATCCGCATGCAAGAACGCCGGTGGGCCGCACTAACCAGTAGGCGAACCTGTTCCGGGTCTCTCGGCAGTGTTTTTCCGCTCACCACGTCCTTCATCGAATAGCCCATGTTCCAGAGCTTGCTGAGCATCTTGTCAACCACTTGGGGATTCTTTGCATACACGTAGGGCGCGCCAGTTCCAGCAGGATTCTGGGCTTGTGCCTGCCGATCGTTTCCGTGCGCCGCACAACACCTCGAATTCGTGGCCATCCACATCCAGTTTCACTTGAACCCACAACGCAAGCTGCCCCCCAGTTACTGGCGATGCGCTCATGAAATTCTGCAACCCAAGGGGATCGCCACAACCAAAGAGACTGTAGCGCATCAACTAACAAGTTCGGATTCGAAAGAGAAAAAATTTCTGCTTCAGTGGCTAAAGTCATTGAAGGGGAGCGCCGTGAGTCATCTGCCTACGGAAAAGCCTCCGGTTAGATTCCATCACATCCACATCCGATCCGACACGTTTCGCATACGCTGTAGCCCGTACCAAAGTTACGCGCGTGGACTCTGAATTCCAGTCGGCCACGTCCTCGATCACACGCACGAAGGCCGACGGATCACCGAGCGGCAGGGCCCAGCCGACTCCATGCTGCTCCAGGTCGCGCCACGGGGTTTGGTCACTCAACAGCACTGGCGTCCCGGCGCACAGCGCCTCGTAGATCACATGCCCGAAATTCTCGCCCCGGGTGGGGAAAAAGAATAGGTCGTGCTGAGTAAAAATCGCCACAACGTGCTGGTGTTCAACGCTTCCGCAATAAGTGGCTTCAACATGTGCCGGCAGGGCCGCTATCAAACGCTGACATTCGGCCCAGTACGCGGGCTCTTCCTGCGGGCCATAGATACTAAACCTTATGGGCACGCGCACCTGTGCGAGAACCCGCAGTGCGTAGTCCAGGTTTTTCTTTGGCGAGATGCGCGACAGGAAGCAAAGCCTCAATGGCTCGCCCGCAGATCGGAATTCGCGATTGTTCCGATGCACTGCGCCTTGCAATCCTTCTGAGGGGTTGAAGGCAATCTGAACAGGCACTTCCAAATCTCCAGACTCTCCTGTTGCCGCCTCCCCAACGATATCGGCTGCCACTACCATTTCCCCCCTCTGGTTGAGCGGGTTCATCACAAGCATGATGTCGGCTACCTCAAGCTCGCTCGATGCCTGCCATATCGCTTCACGGCACAAACCCAGCTTGCGCATCACCGCGATGTACGCCGCCTTCTTCCAACGCTTAATCTCCAGCGCTCCCACGGAAAATTCGCCCCGCGGAGCGATCACCAGCGCGCTGGCGGGCGCCCAGCCAAGGTAACGTGCCAACAGTGGTTTGAAGGTGAACACCGGGTCAAAAAAGCTGTTTAGGTATTGCACGTCGTGCGGAGTTTGTTGCATGATCTGTGAGATTCGTCGCAACGAACGTGAGCCCGGGCTCGCGTAGTACACTTGCGCATTCCCGACCCGGTTCCAGCGATCGACCTGTACCCCTCCATACGCCTGGGCGTCGTCGATGTCACGATCCGTAGTGACGATACGAAAATCAAACTCGTCGCCCAGTCGTTCCACCATGTTGGCGATAGTGCGCATAGCTCCACCTGCACGGTATCCCGGTAGGTAATACCTCGAGAAGGTCAGGATCGTCGGCCTCACAGTATCGCGCCCTGACCTTCATGCGATGAAAGAGACCGAACTGCCTTCCTCTGTGCCTTAGGCAACATCCGCTCCCATATGTCAAGGAGGGTATTGGCTGCAATCACCTCGGCGTACCGCTGCTCGATCGTGACACGTCCTCGTTGGCCCATTGCGCGATTCATCTCCTCATCCATACAGAGTCGCGCCAGCCGATCCGCAAGCGACCCAGAATCATTCAACGGGACCAAGAATCCGTCTTCCCCATCTGCGATGATACCGTCCGGCCCGCCACTTCGCGTGGATACTACTGGCACACCACAGGCCATGGCTTCGAGGATAACCAGGCCAAACCCCTCCTCATCCGAAGGTAAAGCGAATGCTGTCGCTCGCTGATACAGGGCAACCAGTTCTTCCGTTGAGGGGCGTGCCACATGGCGGACTCGGTCGCCCAACCCCAACATCCGAACGCGATCCCAATACGACAGGGGCGGCTCGCCTGAGCCCGCCGTCACAAGATTAACCCGACCCAACGCCAGCGGGAGACGGTCAAACGCCTCTAACAGCAAGCCAATGTTCTTACGTGGATCATCTAGCCGGCCTACGCAGAGGATGTACGGATCCTGGGCCGGCATCCGCTCGCACAGCGGATGGAACATGGCAGCGTCCACACCGGGTGGTGCGTAGCGGATATCGACGTCGCTGCGTCCTGCGTTAATCGTGCGCGCGTAATCAAGCATCCACGGATTCATGACTTGTATCGCATCCACCTTACGAAGCGCACTGTCATCAAGCCGGTTGGTGACCGCCGTCATGGCCTTACGCCACCAACCAGCCGGTCCTTGCGGACGGTAATCTCGGCGCCGGCGCTCAACCACGGCCCGAGTGGCACACAGAACCGCAACGGGCTTTCCCAGCCCACAAACCGAAAGGGCCCAAGCTGGAGATCCACAGACAACCTGCACAAGGTCACAGTCAGCAATGGCATTGGCAATCACCTTGCGTTGCCGGTAACGCTGAAATTCGAGCTCGGCCAGCCAGGCACCCACATGCGTGAAGGACCTCCCGCGCCATAAGCCATCACGGGCTTTCGGACTGGAAATCCACGTGGAAGGCGACAGCAATCTTGCTGACTCTGGGTCGGCCGCCGATGTAGCCAAGGATACGAGGTGCGCCTTCAGAAAACCTGTGCGCTCGATCGTGCGCACAATGAAGTCCGCAACTTGGGATATGCCGCCACTATGATCTAGTAAAGGCACTACAACTGCTATCTGCGCAATCTTCCCAGTACTGTTGGCACGAGAGATAGTCATGAAAGTAATCGACTCCCAACCAGGGGGTAAGTGATGGTGAGCGCTCCCATCGCGTTCACTTCAGACAAGCATCTTCAACGGATTTTACCAGCCCCACCATTAACTCCTGCCAAGAGTAACCACTGGCAATGCAACGCTCATGTCCAGCTGCCGCAATTTTTTCCCGCTCGGTATCATGCTTCAAGTAATAACGGGCCTTGTCCGCAAGTTCCTCCGCCGAACCAAAAAACTCAGCCTCCCTGCCTTCATTATAAAAACCCTGATGTTCAATGGTACGCTGTGCCAGCAGGAACCCTCCCGCCGCGGGGATTTCGAATGTCCGCCCCGACGACAGGTTTCGACTCTGGGCAGAATTGATCCCTAAGTTAATTTTTGTTGAAATGATGGCTGTAGCGTATTCTTCTTTTGGAACGGCAGAAGGCTCAATTACAGACCTTAACACTCGCTTATTCCTCGCCTTACGCCAGGATGACCCACGAACCCGAAGTGGCAAACCCAGACTAACGAGCAACAGGAAGATTTCTTCTGTCGCCGGCTCCCAGTGTCCGATAAAACCCACCGCCGCACCAAGTCGTTGAGCCTCTGCCACCGTTACCACATGGGGTTTAAAAAGTTCTCGATTGTAACCCAATTGCGAGAGTATAACCTGCCTAGCTCCAAGTGCCTTGAGTTCTTCGACGTTGAATCGGTTGGTAGTAAAATAAACGTCATATTCTTTAATGCCTGGCAAATGAAGCCGCCAACCGTTTCGAGAGTAGCAAATATCGTCCGTATTGTAGCAAACGAGAAACGCACCGGTTTCCTTTTTGATCGCCTGAAGTGTATCCCGCGACACATAGTGACCCTTATCAATCCACAGAACGTCAGGCCGATGCTGACGTGCCATGTCCAATAAGCACCGGTTGTATTGCCAGATCCCGGGACCAATTCCCGATAGTGTCTGCAACGATTTAAACTTTTGCCCAAGAGATCCGAGAAACGCAGGGTATCTGAAAAACGGCTCAAAACTCAGGGTTACCACCTCCCTGCCCATGTCTACCAGCCCACAACGGCGAGCTTCGCATGTGCCGGAACCAACTAGCGATCCGGTATAAAGGTATTTCACTGTAATTTTCGAAAAAAGGAGAATGATTACTTAAATTAGCTAGTATGAGGACTTGTTGCCAATTCCTCAGGCACGGCAAGCGCATCAAAATCCTGCCCCATCACTAGATCGTCTTGCCGGACCTCTGGAAGCCCACGCCACTCGTCACGCTTGGCATGATGAACAGGTTTGACGCATCGAGGGTCGATGTGAAATAAACGGTATCGTGAAAGGGAAAGCTGCTGGATCAAATCTTCTCCGGTTGTTCCGGCTGCAGCCAAGCGCAGAGGGTTGATCTCAATAAGAAGGTAGGGGCGCGATTGTTCCAGGATAGACATGGCCCCTGTCAAGACCTCCTTCTCAAGCCCTTCCACATCGATCTTGATGACTGTCGGAGATAATCCATGTTCACGGCAATATGCATCGAGCGTTGTCACCCTAACCATCGTTTTCCCCGCCTTCGGCAAGAAGGAGAATCCACCCGCAGGCTCATGGGCCATCGTCGACCATCCGGATCTGGCACTAATTGTCAGCTCGCCTTCACCTTCTACCGCCCCTACAGCACATGGATTGGCTACCATCTCAAACAAACTGCTATTCAGACTTTGGTTTTCCGACAGCCATGTAAACACACCCGGATCGGGCTCAAAGCAGTGCGCAACAATTTTGCCTTCTTTTGAACGTACCTTGCTGCAGGCCAGCAATGTGACAAAACCAACGTTCGCGCCCACATCAAGGAATGTCACGGGCGGCTGCAATATCATATTTAATACCCGATCCATGTGACGATAGACAAAACCGCACGCTGCCATCACGGATGGATAAGAATCGCTATCGCAATACATTCTGAAGCGATCCTGATACGACACCGTTCTTATGCCGCTTCCAACAACTAAATGACGCAGAATCCAAGCCATGCGTGGAAGCCCGCGTGGTACAGCGTAGCGTGATATTTCCTGCGCCAATCGCATCAGCGGCCGTGACACAAACGGGGACAATGGGTAGACAGGGCGTGAAATCGGGGAAGGTGTGTTCTCGTGCAAGGTAATCGATCTCCTGTTAAATACTAAGCCATATGCTTCAGCGAACAGCCCCGGCCTTGATGGCTGCTTCAAATGCATTCCGATACTGCAAGCCGACCACGCGATGATAGAACACCTCACGAAACCGCCTGATGGCAGAGAGCGCGTAGTTCATGCGAATGTTCCTGTCCTGAGCCAACAGCGTCAGCCCTTCGGCGATTTCCTCCGGCGACGCTGGGTCAACCGCTATACCGGCCCTGCCATAACCCAGCATCCAATCCTGGGGGTCGGTGTTGCTGGAGATTATCGCGCAACCACCGGCCATGGCTTCCACGATCACCCGGCCGTAAGTGTCAAACTGCGTAGGAAATACGAAGATATGTGCTTTCCGCATAAGTTCAGTCATATATGAGGCTCCAACATTGGATAAGACTTCAGCTACTTTCTCTATTCCCGGCACCAGCCCGTCCTGAAAATTGGAGACAACCTTTAATTTGAGTCTGTCCTTCACTGGCTTTTCTAGCATGCGGAATGCTTCAAGGACCTGTGGCAATCCTTTGCGACGAGCTGCCCCACCAACGAATAGAACTTGGAGCTTTTCATCCTCTTGAGCCTTTTGCACAATATAATCATCCGTGACCGGCTCGAGATAGGGCATGTAGATGGGAACCTGTAAAATGCGGCCTCTTGCCTCCGGCACATATTGATCAAATCGGGCCTTTGACGCGGGGGTTGTGGTCAATATCACTTGGGCACGCTCCGTTGCCCATCGTTTGGCGTGAATCTCGCGTGGAAGACAGTGGAGCACACCCGCCATTTTCATGTACCGTTCCGAGGCAAAGTACTCTACCGCCACAAGCGGCGTAGAACTTCCATGCCCGGTCAGGGGAATATGACTATGGGCGAAAATCACGTCCGGATGGATATCACGCAAGTAATTACCCGGCAGATATGATACGCACTGCAAATTAAATAAAGGCTGAAGTATTCTCAGGTTCCTTTTCAGCAGTCGAAGTTTGTGAGCGGCATGCAAGATCAGGGCCCGCACATTGGCAGCTGCTATCGCGGCGGGAGACCGTACCTGCACAAACTGCATATCAGGAAACTGATTCCCCATTGCGGATACTTCCGTGTTGGCATAGTAGTCTCCCACGTGGCTCAACAAAAAGTATGGCCACATATTCATCAACACTTTCATTCCACAACCGCCCCTACCATCAATTATGATGCTGTAATTCTCGACATTGCCAGCTTGACTAAGCCGCCGCTAGGAAGGACCTGCTCTCACTCTGGCCCATCGAGTGCTCATCGGCAGGCAAATTGCGGATATCAGCGCAGTATAAGCCAGCACCACCACAGCCTTGCGAGGCAGGGATGTGACCCATGTAAGAATGTCGTCGGTATACGAGATTGTGAGAATGTACAGTAGGGCGCTACTCAAGACGATCATTTGCACGCTGAAGCGTCTGCTCATAAGTGTTGAGATGGTGGTTAGAAACGCCGCCAGGAAAAAATGAACCGCGATGACGCCAGGCCAGCCAAACCGGCGCCATGAATCCGCTAACAAAGTAACAGGCATGGAATGCCCACGCTCAGGGTCCACCGCCCACCCATAATGGCGTAAGAAAAGAACGCCAGAATTCTCATCTTTAGGAAGATCCGGAATCAAGAATGCAGGCAACCAACCCCAACCTAACTTAAGCCAGTCCGCCTCGCTCCAGCTCCAGTAGGGAAATTTCTCAGGTGTCCTGGCTACGATATCCAGAGCCGACAGCTCGGTGATACGAGCGCCAAATCGGAATATGGTGCGGCCCAATGTTTCAGGGTTATACAAAACAGCTCCAGAATCGTCTACACCTATCTGCTTTGGCCCTACAAGCGTGACTACGCGTTGGTACATATCCCCTACGCCAGCTGGTACCCGGCTGTGATACAACAACCGTACATCCTCGCTTTTCACAGCCAGCCAGGGAATTAGCAACGCAACAATCGCCGCAACTACAAATCGACGAGGATGCATTAACCACTTCGGTGACGCCATCAGTAACCCCGCATAGAACATGAACTCGGCGAAAAGAACCGGCGCCCGCCCTCCAGTTGCCAGTTGAAGAATTCCATATACCAGGAAATACGTCACAAATATCCACCGTTCGCGGTGACCGTGTGGCCACCAGAGACCCAAGATAAAGAACGTCACGGGAGCAACTTTGGCCCCTATCTGAATCAGATATCGTGAAATATCAGTGGTTGGTGTTCCACTATACGTAAAATACCATTGCGAACTGACAATAAGCATATGAAACACGAGTGACACATAACAAACCATCCGCAGCGATTGCACTTGGCTTGCCGGCATGGCGCTCAAGTGGTCGTGCAGATGACCTGATGAACATCCAGGCAACGACGCGCCGATAGTTCGTCGGCCAACGATTATGGCCCACATGCCCGCAAGAGCGGCATACAACGCGATGAGGTTGATGAGCTGCAAGCGAGCCAATCCATCAGCATAAGGGAAATATCCATAGAGCGTTAAATAGGTGTAATTCTGGTCAAAGATGGCTATGAGGGAACCACCAACACCAAAAGCAATGTGCTGAATTGAGAAATATACCAAAGTAAACCTAGCCAGTGGCACACCTCCAGACCGCTCCCATATATACATCTGCCAAAGTGGAATCAGACCGAGAAAAAACGATATCAGCGCAACCACGATATTAATCATCGTACGTTTACTTCTTTTCCCACAAGAATAAAGGCGCTGGATTGTCCGTTAATTTCCAGACCAGGCGATAGTTCTCGCGCAACCAGGGCACAACCACCTCTGGGCGCATGAAACTCCATTTTCGGTCCTCCCACTCATCGAAGGTGGAGCTGACTATATATTCGGGGGGGTTCGCCCGAACGCCGTCCCCAAACTTCTTCTCGGCCAAAGGAGGTACATTATTTGCCGATAAACCATGGATACCGTAGCTGTACACCTTTCCGCCAAAGGCGATGCCGGGGCCGGGCACCAACCACAAAGTATTTTTCCCCTCAAGACGTGGAGAGACATTTCTTAGCACCTCTTCTATCGTCTTGCTTGAGCTCCACACGGGGTACGAGCCTGGAACGCTCGCACCGCCCTCCGGCCAATAGAGGCCGGAGAATTTGCTGTCCCCTGGTAACCGCGTTAACTGAGAAAATGTGCTCTTCCAGTTTGGTGCCAGGTGCCAAGCGGCTGTCCACAGAACCAGCAAGGCTATTGTCATCCTGTAAAAAGCACGTTCCCGGCCGCGGCCATACTGCAACACCAGCATTGGCATAAATAGCATCGCGGCGAAGACGCTGTTGTGGCGCCCAGAGGCGACAATGCCCAAAGTCCATATTAGGCATATAAATGAAACCCAGAAAGGCTGCGTGATGTCGCCTGAATATTCTTTCCGAATTATCCCGGCGGCAAGAGACACCACCAAGGCAACCACGACCATGAGATAAAGCAGTTGCCACAGAAAGAATGGCAAGCTAACCAGCTGGAAGTCGTAAAAAAGCGATGCAAATCTGTGCGGAAACTCCTGAGGCCATAAAGACCAAACACTTAGCGCAATAATAATACCGCACAGCAGCCAAAGCAGTTTTTCTGCGAACTCCTGGATTGGTGTATTCGCATCCACCGCACCCATCTGATCTTTGCTTCTGGCATGAAGAAGGCGCCCAAAAAAAATCGTAAATAGCCCAAGCAGCGGCAAGCTGATACCCAGCTCGACGATATAACGAAAGGGCGGCTCGAAAGTTGTGGAAATGCGCGGAAACACTCTTAGAGCCAGCGCCAAAATTCCCCCCTTAATCTGGCTTCCCCCGACAAGAATTTCCGTTACCAGTTCGCTATAACCACCGTACCAGCCCGGTATCGCCACTGCCACCAGAGCCCCCGCCACCGCCCCAATCAGAACTAGAAGCCCGGCCATTAAGTATTTCGGGCGCGCTTCATGCTGAACCAGAGCAATGGCACCAGACACGGCGATTAACGCCATGACAATAGCAACGCCGACATTCGGCTTGACAAGGATAGCCACTCCGCCGGCTCCACCTGCCAAAATGGCTAAAAAGCTTTTTCCAGTTTTGGAATACCGCAACATACATACCACGGCAAAACCCGATAGAGCTGACGCAATAAGTTCGACGGATTTTCCACCATTATTGGGAGGCACGGTCAGTAAGGCGACGGTCATCATCACAAATGCGACTTGAACTGCTGATGCGCCATAAGTACGCATCAGCCAAGCAACTACCCCCACATTTATCAACCACCAAAACCACAGGTGGATGTTGACAACAAGATAGCTGTGCCCAAGCATCTTCATAAAGAGAAGAAGCGAATAGCCAGAGATTGGGGGATAGACACTAAAGAAGTCACGACTCTGCCATTGATCTGCCATTAGCCGTGAAGCCAACTCGTAGTCCATACCAAAGTCACCGGACCCGATAACAAAGATCCAGCGCGCAAAGAGCACGGCCAACGAAACAAGCACTGGAATGAAAATGCCCCAGCGAAACGCTCTTATATGCATTTTCTGGTTTATCGTTTCATTACCCACAATGATGTCCCTGGCCGATTTTTACACCAGCGATAGGCAGGCAGTAACTCTGATACTAACTCAGGCCTATTCCAGGCAACGAAAGAACACCCAGTTAGAACATTAAATTGCGACTGATGATTATGGAAAAAATCAAGCACTACAAGCTCTTCCTCATATGCCTGTCGATAGGGATATGCAATATCATGTATGTGAATCAAAACACCACTTTTCAATAAAGGTAGAATGTGTTGGGTGTAGTAGGTCGCAATTTCTCGCGTGTGCCAAGCATCAATAAACAAGATGTCACCAGCCTCCAATGAGGCATAAACGTCCTTGCTAACATCCTCCATCTTCATTTTTAAAGATTCCACCCTTTTGGGCAGCGAACGTCTCGGCACAGGATCAATACTCAAAATGAGCCCCACGCCATTACGCGACATAGCTTGAGAAACAAACGAGGTAGAGTGCCCCGAACCAATTTCTATAACAAGTTTTGGGCGAAAATGGCGTACAAATGAATACAGAAGCTCCACATCTTGTGACATGAAGACAGCATTATAAACTCTGCCAACCTGCCAGGTGAATTCACGCGTGAACGGGCGGATGATACTTGCAAACTGTTCAGATGCATGCAGAAAGAGCGGATCGTACTTGCGCTGCGCTTCTGACAGAAGTTCCCAGGTGAATTCTCCCCCTTGGAATTCTTGATGCAGAAATCTTCCTTTTGACAGGATAATTCTAGCCGACCGATATAAATATCTTACTTCAGCATACAAACGAGTGGAACTGAGTAATTTTCGAATGCCCGTCATAATCATTTTCTCCCCCTTGTCCATACAGTAAGTAAATCATGTGTGCTCAATAAAGTGTCGCCAAGTAAACAATGGGGAAATACGACAATATGGCAGACAGAGGCATCGGATTTTTCTTGGTTTTTATTTTCATTTAAGATGATTAGATTAATTTCGGTTCATCGGTAGCACTCTTAATAATAGAAAAGACTGAACAGCCGCTGGCAAAGAAAATTGATTCATGCAACAAAAAGCAACTTTGCTGCTGCCTTGGCAGACATCTTGAGCAATAACCACCCATGGGAAAATCGGCTAATGTTGGTCTCGCCATAGGTGCGCTGCCGGTAACGGACAGGAACCTCAACAATCTTAAGATTAAGCTTTGAGGCGCCGAAAAGGAGATCAAAATCACCAAAGGGATCGAAATCGCCAAAGTAACCACGGCCATTGGCTATTTTCTCATAGTCAACCCGTCTTAGAACTTTCGTGCCGCAGAGAGTATCCTTGATGGGCTGGCCCAGAATCCAGCTTAACAAAAGTGCAAAAGATTTATTGCCCAAGAGATTCAGGAAGCGCATTGCCCGTGGATCCATCGCATAGACCAATCTTGATCCATTAATAAACTCGCCTTTACCGCCTATGAGCGCGTCATAATATTGAGGCAGATCCTCCGGGGGCACGCTAAGATCGGCATCCAGGATCATTAGTATGTCTCCAGTCGCCATCGAGAATCCCAATCGAACAGCATCGGCTTTACCCTTGCCTTCCTGAACAAATACCTTGATGCCTTTGTCAGGCATCGCCGCCGCTACCCCTCGACACTGCTGAAGGGTATCGTCTTTTGAATGTCCCTCAACAAAAATCAATTCTGTATGTGAGCCCATCGCTGGCAGGCGGCGAACCAGGTTTTCGATATTGCCCGACTCGTTACGACAGGGGCAAATAACCGAAACCCGTGGTGGAGAATCAGGTAATCCCAGGTCTGATTGAACCTCTAGCGGCCTCGCAACAATCCAGTTGGTAAGACATAGCGAACGGAAGCCCGGGAGATGCACCAGATAACGGTTAGCGATTGTGCTTAGAAGAGGTATCCGTTTAGGTAACAGAATGTGCCCGCGATGCTGAACCACTTCGAAACCCGCAAGGTAAAAAAGATTGGAAATATCCTGCGCTGTTGTCCAATTAAGCAGAGGTTGAGGAAACTTGAACCCAAGCTTCTCAGCCAGCGTAAGAATTGGCTGCCAAAGCCTGCTGTACCAGTTCAGAACTATTCGCGTACGTGAGTGGCAAACCGTGCGGAGGCGCTCAAATACCAGGCGAATGTCATATAGATAGCCAACCAAGTCTGATAAAACTATATAATCGAATTTTCTGCTGGGTAATGTCAGACGCTCAGCGCACATCTGTTGAAATTCAAGATTAGGATATTTCGCGGCTGCGAGGCGGACCATCTCTCCTGAGATGTCAATGCCAAGGCCATAGGCAGGATTCAGGGAAGCCAGCAGGTCGCCGTTACCGCTGCCAATCTCCAGCACGCTTGCATCGGGGGGTATATAGAACCCGTATAGCGAGGCAATAGCCCCATGATAGCCCGCATTGCGCTGATGCCAGTGATCTACATGGGCAGAGTAGCCATCAAAGAACGTCTCCCACTCGTGCAAGTATTCATCCATATTCAAGGGCGGCCGTTCCGTTCGTACTGCCCGAACCCACTCATGGTGCCCCATCATTTGTTTGGTGCTCGATGTGGTGATTTGCTTCTTCGAATCCATATTCTGTCTCTATCGCTTATTGACTATCCCGCCAACCTGCGTCTGAAACTTAGCAGTTGGTCCCAAAGTAAAAACAGATCCTCACGGCGAGGAATCACCATCTTCCAAGGACTCACCTGCGTCCTGCGTGAAATGAGAAATACCAAAGTGGCCAGCGTTACCAAATAACTCGCTAATGAGGCCACGGCTGCTCCCATTAATTCATAGCGACGTAGCAGCAACACTAGCATTACAACTGTCGTCCCGAGCCCGATAAATTCAGCGACCATTGGCAGCTTCGGCGCCCCGATGCCTCGCAAACCATCGCTGGCCACCTGATTAAAACTTGCTATGCTGGCGGCAACAACCAATACCAGCGCTGCCGGAACCGCCGACATGAAAGCCGCCCCGAAGAGCAACGGCAAGACTAAGGGCGTTAGCGCTAGTAACATCACCGCCAGCATGGCGGCACTTAACACACACAGGCGCAAGGTTCGATGCAAAGTTTCTGCCTGCACTTGCTGGTCGTGAGTGGCGGCCAATCGAGGAAAAACAACCTGCGACACCGAAGTCAAAAGTGGAGAGAACGCGCCGCTCCAAGCCACTGCCACTACATAAAGGCCCAAGGTATCCGCTGACAGAAATGTTGCCATCAGCAGTTGATCGAGGCGTAGGTTCAATTGTTGAGGCACAGCAGTAAGGGAGGCTGGTAACCCATAACGCAGCAGTGTCGGCAAATGAGAAACTTCGGGCTGGTGAGGCGGTGGAACTTTACGTAATGCCAGAACGACAAATACACAGGCGACACAAATCATCACCGCCAGGTAAAACAGCGAGATAGCCCCTGCGGTTACCATCCCCAACATCCAAGTCAGTCCAATCACAGCCAGCCATGCCACTGGGGCCTGAAAACGCAGAATATTCCAGAGCTTAAATTTTCCAAGACCTTGCAACACCCAGAGAGGAGCGCCAGCAGCAAATTGGATAGGTATCATCAGCAGGTAGATTTGCGCGTAGTGTATGACGCTGGCCGATTGAGCATCCAGCAAAAAAGGCATCATTAAGTATGCGATGGCAACGAGCGGAATTGACCACAATAACAAAGCCACCAGAGCAGTAGTCATCAAACGCCCGGCAAGGCTGGGATCTCTTCCCGAGAAGTACGCCGCCGCGGTAGTTATCCCAAGCGCGCCAACTCCAAACAGAATAGTAGCCGGGTTCTGGATTGCGGCCAGAGCACCACGCCCCTCTGGACCCAGAATCCGCGCAAGCATGACGCCAGTCAGCAGGCCAAGCAAGGTCGCGGCAATATTTACCGCCGTAGTCCAAGCGAGGTCGTGGGTGAAATTCCTCTTGCTCACTATTCAACAATCACAATATTTATTGAAACGTCGCTAATACACTATCAATCACTTTACCCTGAGACTCTTCATCTAGTCCTGCATACATCGGCAAGCGTAACAATGTAGCACTGACCCGATTCGTTACTGCCAACTCCCCCTCTGCCCGTCCAAACCGCAGCCCCGCAGGTGAGCTATGCAATGGAATGTAATGAAAAACCGAGATGACGCCCTGTTCGCGCAACTTTTCAATCATCCCATTACGGGCGGATTCACTCGGCAATAGCACGTAATACATGTGCGCATTATGATCAGAATAGTCCGGCACGACTGGCCGGCGCAGCCAGCCCCGCGCCTCCGCGCTGGCAAAAGCCTGGTGATAAGTCTCCCAGCACGTTAGTCGATTCTCCGTAATCACTGTCGCTTCCTCCATTTGCGCCAGCAGAAAGGCAGCAATGATTTCACCAGGCAGGTACGAAGATCCCACGTCTACCCACGTGTATTTATCCACCAAACCGTGCATGAATTGCTTACGATTCGTACCTTTTTCACGCAAAATTTCGGCACGAGCCACTAACCGATCATCGTTGATTAAAAGCGCCCCACCTTCTCCCGACGTAATGTTCTTGGTTTCGTGAAAAGAAAGGGTCGCCAAGTGGCCAATGCTCCCAAGAGGGCGGCCCTTGTAGCGGGAAAGCACGGCCTGTGCCGCATCTGCGATCACAAGCAAGCCATGCTTTTCCGCAATTGCCATGATCGTGTCCATCTCACACCCTACTCCTGCGTAATGTACCGGAACAATGGCACGCGTACGTGAAGTAATCGCAGCTTCAATCAATCGCTCATCCAGATTCAATGTGTCGGGCCGAATATCCACAAACACCGGCACAGCCCCGCGCAACACAAAAGCATTGGCCGTGGAAACGAAGGTGTAAGAGGGCATGATGACTTCATCACCCGGCTTCAGATCGGCCAGGAGCGCTGCCATCTCCAGAGCCCCCGTGCAGGAATGGGTTAGTAACGCCCGTATGCTTCCCACCGTCTGCTCTAGCCAGGTTTCACAGCGCCGGGTAAATGGCCCATCGCCGGACAATATGCTGTTATGGTGAGCCTGAGCGATATACCAGAGCTCTCTGCCAGTCATATGAGGGCGATTAAAAGGAATTTTTGACACAACAAAGCCTCCTTATTAGTTGGTGGGGGTAGCTAGCAGGGCATATCACCATCACAATAATAAGGACGACCTACCTGTGGGCACCTCTATACATATAAAAAAACTGCGTCCTTCCCGCAAAGGCAGGAATCCAGTTCCTTTGATTTTAAAGGGAAAGGTCACTGGATCCCAGCCTTCGCGGGGATGGAAAATAAATTTTTAGAGGTGCCCATATCGTATCGTTTTATGTAAAGCGGGTACGGAATTGTTGCAGTGGAAGCATGGACTGGCCATTCGAATCATCGAGTAATGTCAGTACTTTTAATAACCCTTGTCCACATACTACGATGGGATGCGGCCCATCCATCCAAACTACTTTGCCGGACGTGCGATTTTCAATCGCGATATCTGGCAACGGCTTAGTCTCGATTATACGTGCACGGACACCATTCACTAAGGTCATTGCTCCTTTATAGGGAAAGCCTACGGCGTCTACAAATCGAGCAATCCAGTCTGCTGACCGGTCCCATGGCACATGGTAATCGGCATCATCACGCCACAGGCTAATGCTCGCGTTTGCCTCCTCTTGGGGTGTTCCGGAAATGGCCTTCTCTTGATTTATTAAAGAAAAAATATGACGCGCAAGAGTCAAGTAATTTTTCGTTACCAGATCAATTGCTGTCTCGATCTTGATTGGATAGCGTATCGGTGTAGATGACTGGGCGATAATATCGCCCCGATCGTAGTTTGCTGCACCAAAAAGCGCACTGACTCCAACTAATGGCTCACCATTAATCAGGCACGACACTAAAGGGTTGAATCCCCGGTATCTGGGCAATAGCGAATCATGGAGAATTATCAGACGGTTCGCAGGTAAATCATTGATCAACCAGCGCCATGAAATCGCCAACGCGTATTGAGTTCTCACAGATTGATAAAGGCTACGGTCGATGCACTTAAGGCCGACTTTTTCGCACAATGCAGATATCTCATCGTAGTAATCATTAGCCACATTGAGATCCCGAGCGACGACAACTTCTTCAAACAAGTGGCCCAACTCTTCAAGAGAGTCATTCAGCACACTGTAACCCTTGCGGGTCATGAGAAATAAAGTAATCGGTTTCATGACAATCGCTGCGCGCCAGGAGGAATGAAGCGATAGCGCGTAGCCCTCGGTAGCCTCGCTTCGCGAGGCGTAGAGTCACTACGGCGGTTCTCAGCCGCAGGACGGCCGGGACCTGCGCAGCAGAATAACGCGCCGTGCCCGAGTGATCGCAAGGGACTGAGAAGTCCTGTCGCGTTTAGCGAGGGCCGGTGCACAACGTAAGGCTTCACCATCTTAGAATTGACGAGCACTACATGTTGTCCACGCTGGTATTTGACACCGCATTTTCGTCGCGTCGGGTAGCATCCATAACTGTGTCGGCAACAATATATGCTGGTCGCTCCATGGTACGGAAGTGCATTCGAGCTAGATATTCACCAATAATGCCAATAGTAAATAACTGTGCACCGGAGAAAATGGCAATGATGGACGCCAAAAATGCGAAGCCCGGCACGCTTACTCCTTCAATAAGGTACCGCCCTAAGACATAGGCCAGTATGCCTAGCCCGAGCAAGGTGAAGCCAAACCCGATCATGCTAGCCAATTGCAAGGGTATCGTACTGAAGCCGGTCACCATGTTCATGGCATGGTTGAATAATTTTCTCACATTGTAGTTAGAGACTCCTACCACACGCGGTTCGTGGCGAACCGCGATATGTGAGAAACGGGTAGTTCCCCAGGTAAGCAGCACATCAATGGAGACAAATGGGCCACGGAAATTGCAGAAAGAGTCCCGTAGTCTGGTTCGGAAAATGCGGAAAGCACTTGCATGGCGAGCTGTTTCAGCACCCATAGCGCCTTGCAAAACTATTTTAGTAATGCGCGATGCTTGGTCTCTCCAAAAATTATGCTGCTCTCGTTCAGGCGTGCCGTATACCACGTCACAATGCTCATCAAGCTTTTCTAATAACTTGTAAATCTCTTCTGGGGGGTGCTGTAAATCATCGTCCATCGTAACGATGCTGGAATAGCATGCCGCTCGTATGCCGCAAAGCAGGGCGTTGTGTTGGCCGTAATTACGGCTCAAGCGGATGCCCACGACCCGATCGTCATCGCGAGCCAGAGATTGAATAGCAGTCCAGGAGGTGTCGGTAGCGCCGTCTTCGACAAAAATTATTTCGAAGTGAATCGCCATCTCCTCCAGTGCAGATACCAAACGCCGGTGGAGAAGCGCCAAGGTTGCGGCGGAACGGAACACTGGCACAACCACTGAGATTCCAGGTTTCACGTTCATAAGGATGCCATGGGTTGAATCATGTGAGCCTTAATTATGATTATTATACCGGTATTCGACCCTTCATTAGCTTGTTGGGCGTTGATATTTCATGCGGCGCGATAAGAAGAAAGTGGCGATTAAACCCGCGATAAATAAAGCCAGGAACCACAGGGTCAGCCTCACCCCAACTTCATGGCCTATACCTGCATAGGTCAACTCCAGGTTTCCCGCGGAATCGGGCATCACGCACATGGTCTCGCCAAAATCAACCAGCTTGCGATGTGAAAACTGACTTACTCCATTTACCATCCAGGGCTTGCCTACGTGCACATTTGTGCTGATGCAGTGGGTAATATCCCTGGTAGCGAAGACAATCCGGTTGGGTGACCAGTACACAGGCGTAATCGGAACCCCATTCTGTAAAAATTCTCCCTGGTAACTTGGGTCACCAATACCCAATGCCTTGCGCGTTGCCGGCGTCAGATGGGAATCTCCCGAATGGAGAACGCCGATATTAAATTTCAATGCCGCCTTGACCTCCGAAATCTGCCCCTCTTTCAATTCGATCGGCAGTCTGGAGTAATTAACAAACGGGCGCTCGCGCTGAAATGTCACTGGGGATGATCCGGATATTGTTGTGACACGCTCATGGGAAGAAACAAAAACGGTAAACGAAGCCAGAAAAATATCGACCAATATCAGAACCAGAAGATAGGATGGTTTAATTTCAAACGCCCGAAATTTAAATGGCCGAATATCACCCACCCTAACGGCATAAATCAGAACGGCACCCACGACAAGCGGGCTCAGCAATCGCAATCTGGTTGTGCAGAGATGTGAGTCAAAGGTCGGAATTAGCTTGAGCAGGTACTGGAATTGAAAAGGATAGGTGTCGCCCGAGTAAGCAGCCAGCAGAAAAACAAAGGGAACAAGATAGATCGACTTTCGCGTCCGCCAAACCAGCAGTAAGACAAGCAAGATTGCCACAATGCCTAAATAATTGGCCTGTTCGTGGACTCCTGTGCAGGTAAGAGAGTTGCAGGTAAGAGAGTCCAATAGAACTTCCCGATACGACAAATAGGGCCAGGACGCAAATTTAAATATCTCAAAAAACTCGACGTGAAAACCCCCGACTGCTTTTCTCGGGAAGTCGAGCATCACTGGCAACAGGGTAACGAAACGATATGTCGCGAGCAATCCAAAGCCAATGAAAGCCTGAACTATCCAGAGTGACATCCTGCGAATATCAATTACCTTTGTCCAGACCTGCCATATAAAAACCACCCCCAGCACCAGCAGCATATATTGGAAGGTATAAAGCGGGCCGTCGCAAAACGCGAGCGCAAGCAGTAAACCGAATGTAAATCCGGCATACCAACGGCTTGCGAAATTCAGCAGCAGATATAGCAAGGCGGGTAACACCAAGATATTCAGAAATATGATATGTCCGGCATAAAGATGCCAAGCAAGCGCATTGCCAAAAAGGACATAGAGTGTAAAAAATAGTTGCTGAAATGGGCTCAGCTTGAAATGCCCAGCCAATTTCCAGCAGCCTGCGTAGCCAACCAGATAGTAAGCAACGAGAGCAAGCCGTAGTCCGACATAGGGTCCAAAAAGGATTGAGAGGCCACCGAATAAACCGTAGGGCGCAAATTGGGAATTTATCAGCGGCATGCCACCGGCTATCCATGGGTTGTTTCCTGGCCATTGGCCGAAATACACAAGCGTCTGCTGGATAGCTCCGAAGCGTTGCTCAACTTGATCCCAATCCCATTTTCCATCCAGTTCAAAAATGATGGGTAAAAATGAGATGGGGGACAGATAAATTAGCAGTATGAAAATACCAAGAAAAACGAATGCACGCTGCCCCAGCTTCACGGATAGTCGGCTTGTAAGGGCGATTTGCATAATATATTGATTTTGTTACAGGGGTGCATCAGCATTTAATTGCGCATTCACCATCAACCGCACTACGTCGTGCATTTTATACCGCGCCTGCCATCCCAGCTTTTCACAAGCCTTCGCCGGATTTCCGTGGCCAACCATAAGATCGGTGGGTCGTAGCAGAGTCTTGTCTATTACAACGTGATCGCGCCAATTGAGCCCCACACAAGAGAAGGCCACGTCTACAAACTTTTCGAGACTGTAGCTCTCCCCCGTTGCAATCACAAAGTCATCTGGGATGTCCTGCTGCATCATCAGCCACATGGCCTCGATATATTCCGGCGCCCAACCCCAATCACGCCGGATCGAAATATTCCCCAAATACAGTTTCTCATCGCTTCCTGAAGCGATTCTACAGGCGGCAGCAACAATCTTTTTGGTCACAAAACGTTCCGGCCGTAGTGGTGACTCATGGTTAAAGAGAATGCCGGAGCACGCAAACATTCCATAGGCCTCGCGATAATTCGCCACTTCCCAGAACGCGGCTGATTTCGCTACGGCATAGGGACTCCTCGGCCGAAATGGAGCGGACTCATCTGCCGGAGTGCCACCTGTATCACCAAAACACTCACTCGAACCCGCGTTGTAGAATTTGATTGGTTTGGAATAAAAACGTATCGCCTCGAGAAAATTTAACGTGCCAACACTGATACTATCCAAAGTTTCTACCGGTTGCTGAAATGACAGCCCCACGGAACTTTGACCCGCCAGGTTATAGACCTCGTCGGGCTGTATCTTCATGAGGGCCTGTAAAACACTGCGGAAATCATTAATGGCAACCGATTCCAGGTTTATGCGATTGCAGATCCCTAATCGTGTCAGGTTGTGAAACGATGACATTTGTGCGTCACGAGAAGTGCCGCAAACTACATACCCCTTACCAAGCAGAAACTTTGCAAGATAGGCCCCGTCCTGTCCTGACACTCCACATATAAGAGCTTTTTTCATAAAAGTTATTTTATAAGTCGAGGGTTCAACACATTGCTTATATCTGTGTTCATGATCTGGAAACAGTTATTACAGCAGGACATTTCGACATGTATTTATCCAACGCACATATTTCATAATGCCAAATAGCATAGGAACGTATGCAGGCACACCCGTTATCGTGCTTATGCAACATAACATCTGCTTTTATTTTTTATGGCAGCCAACATCACAAAAGCTCCTGGCAGGGAAGATACCCACAACACCAATAGAAATAACAGCGACAGAGCAATTGCCAACTGCCCATCGGCCCCTCCAGTCACAAGGAGACCGACCAGAACGCCTTCGCGCACACCAAGGCCACCTATGGAAATCGGGAGGCTGGCGGCTACGGCAACAACAGGTATGACAACAAGATAGGTAACGAATGGCAATTCAAGACCAATGCTGCGCCCCAAATAATAGTAGATAAAGATAACTAACCCTTGCATGGCTACAGTGAGCCCGATAGCCGCAAGGATGATTTTTTTTGCAGATCTGTAGGAATGACACAGACTGATGATTTCCAGCAGGCCTTTGCGTACACGGGTATGCTGATATTTACGCGCCAGTCTTTCGATCAGGCCTATGAAACGAGAAGTAAGGAACAGCCAAGAGCCAGTAATAACTACCAGCACTGCTATCAAGAGAAATATTTTTCTGGAACCGACCAGGTTAACATCCAGGGACAGAAGAAGACCAGTTGCTCCAATGGCCAGTACAACGACTAGACCAATAATTCTATCGACTATCGCTGACGCGATAAGTATCTTGGCACTTAAACCACGCAGAGTTAGATGCAAAGTTCGTATAGCATCCCCACCCATACCCGTTGGTAAAACGTTGTTAAAAAATATCCCCAGATAGTAGCTGGGCAGTACCTTGAGAAACGGCGGCGAGGTGCCTCTATACCTGAAAAGCAGCCACCATCGAAGTCCCCCAAGCAAGAACACAGAGATATGAAGACCAATTGCACCGATGATTTGTATCGGCTTAATCAATGTCAGAATCTTTGCGATGTTATCGCCATCAACACTGGAAAACAGCCAGTAGATTAATCCGCATGTTATGAGTATTTTTACAAATACCAAGGCTGTTATTTTTTTCTTATCCAGGTCGTGTACTCCAAATCTATTACGGGATCTATTAATTTCCTAGGTGCTAATATTTCATGGCAATAGAACAGATCAGAGCGCGAGCCTTTTCCAGCCTAGCAATAAGATTTTGCTAAAAATAGAGCAGGAACGCTGTTCCTGCTTCACTCAGATCAATGATCACAAGCCGTCGATGGGCCAAGCCGGTTCGGCTGTTCGTAGAGAGCCAGAGTCCTTCACCATCCGGCCCCCGCATGCGCATGGCATCACGCATCCGCACCAGTTCTTCCTGGTCAGCCGGCGCTGCCTGCTGCCCGTAGGCGAACACGCCAGCGATACCGCACATCTACTTAACTGCCACAGCCAGAAGGTTCTGCGTGAGGATATGGTCCTTTCCGCCAGCACCCGTCTCGGCCGCCAGATACAAGCGCAGAATCCCACGAATGCACTTCCAAACTATCCAGCGTGCCGCGCTTCGGATCCCGCGTGGAACAGGCGTATCCTCGTAAGACTTGATGGAGGAAAAACCATAAGCCAGGAACAACTGACTGATAGCTTCACGCGTAAACGCCTGCTCATGGGTCAGATCGCCATATCGAATCATGCCAAAAAACGGTGAACCTCCGTTTGGCGTATGCACAATACAACGCCCGCCACAGCGGAGAACGCGATGAGTTGCAGCAGCAAACTCCATGAGTTCGTCCTTCGTCAGGTGCTCAATGACATCGAAGGCCACAACAACATCCACGCTCTCGTTCGCCTGAGCACGTAGAGCGCTGAAAAGATCACCCTCTCTCACGCCATCGATACCTAGGCGCCGTGCCGCGGCGACCTGTTCTGGAGAACGGTCAAATCCAGTGACATTCTGGTACCCTAACCGACGCGCAAAATGAATCAACGCTCCATGGCCACAGCCGACCTCTACAATAACGGCGTTCCTGTCATATGGAAAATGAAGACGGATGAGGCGCTCAAGATAACTCGAGCGAGGGGCAAGATTTTCGATGGACGCAGGGGCTGGCGACGTGAGTCGGCTCTGGACATATCTTTGATAAAGAACTTCCCGATAGTCCATTTATTCCCTCGCCATATCGCTTCGTGTGCCAGGCTGACATCTGGCCCGATTCACGTAACCCAAGAAAATACCGGATCTGCCCTGGTGTCGGTTATGCACTAAGAGACTTATACCGCGTGGGTGATGTTCTTCAAAAAATCCGAGTAGGCTTTGGATATTCCTTCCCTGAGGTTGGTCTTGGCTTGCCAGCCAAGTGCGAGCAACCGAGAAACATCCAACAGCTTGCGAGGTGTGCCATCCGGTTTCGAGCCGTCGAATACCAGCGTTCCATGAAACTCAACGACTTGCGCCACAAGTTCTGCCAGTTCATGTATGGTAACCTCCCGGCCTGAACCGATGTTTATAAACTCACCGATCTCCTTGGCGTTGCGGCCCTCCATCAGAAAAACACATGCATCAGCGAGGTCATCGCTGTACAGAAATTCTCGCCGCGGTGTTCCCGTGCCCCAGACCACAACTTCCTTCCCCCCATTCGTTTTGGCCTCATGCATTTTTCTGATCAGCGCAGGCAACACATGGGAATTCTGCAAATCGTAATTGTCACCCGGGCCATAGAGATTAGTTGGCATGGCACTGATGTAATTTGTACCGTACTGGCGGTTGTAGGCATCGCACATCTTGATGCCGGCGATCTTGGCGATGGCATAAGGCTCGTTGGTGGGTTCGAGCAAGCCCGTCAGCAGGTGCTCCTCTTTCATCGGTTGCGGGGCGTACTTGGGGTAAATACAACTCGATCCGAGGAACATGAGTTTTTTCACGCCGTGCCGATACGAAGCGTGAATGACGTTCGACTCGATCATCAGGTTCTGGTAGATGAAATCGGCCCGGTAAGTGTTGTTGGCGTGGATGCCGCCAACCCTGGCGGCGGCAAGAAAAACATATTCCGGCCGCTCGCGCGCAAAGAACTCATCCACCGCCCGCTGGTCAAGCAAATCCAGCTCCGCGTGGGTGCGCAACGACAAATTGGAATATCCGCCCGATCGAAGCCTGCGGGTAATCGCCGAACCCACCAGTCCGCGATGGCCGGCGATATAAATCTTGCTGTCGGGTTTCATGGTCTATTCGTGATAATCGTAGGCAGAGTAGCCATGCCGCTTCACCAGTTCGTCACGCTCGGCCGCTTTCAGGTCCTCGCGTACCATCTCGGCGACCAAGTCCTTGAACTTGATCTTGGGTTTCCAGCCTAGCTTCTTTTTAGCCTTGGACGCATCGCCCAGCAGAGTCTCCACTTCCGTCGGACGGAAATAGCGCGAATCGACGCGCACGACGACCTGGTCCTTGCGCGGATCGGCCTTGCCCTTGCCATCGACTGCGCTGATCACTCCTGTTTCTTTCAACCCTTTGCCACGCCATTCAATCCTCATTCCAATCTCTTTGGCGGCAGCGTTCACAAAATCGCGGACGCTGTACTGCTCGCCGGTGGCGATGACAAAATCCTCCGGATTCTTCTGCTGCAACACCAGCCACTGCGCCTCAACGAAGTCGCGCGCGTGGCCCCAATCACGTTTGGCATCCAGGTTGCCGAGGTAGAGACAGTTCTGCAGACCCAGCTTGATGCGTACCAGTGCCCGGGTGATCTTGCGCGTAACAAATGTCTCACCGCGCGTCGGCGATTCATGATTGAAAAGGATGCCGTTGCAGGCATATAGGCCATAGGCCTCGCGGTAATTCACCGTTATCCAGTAGGCATAGAGCTTGGCCACGGCATAGGGTGAACGTGGATAAAACGGTGTTGTCTCACGCTGGGGTATCTCCTGGACCTTGCCATACAGTTCCGAGGTCGAGGCCTGGTAAAAACGGGTTTTCTTTTCCAAGCCCAGGATTCGTATGGCTTCCAGCAAGCGCAACGCGCCCAGAGCATCGGAATCCGCCGTGTATTCCGGTTCCTCGAACGACACGGCCACGTGACTCTGGGCGGCGAGATTATAGATCTCATCTGGCTGAACCTGCTGCACAATGCGAATCAAACTGCTGGAATCGGTCATATCGCCATAGTGCAGGACAAATTTACGTGCCTTCACATGTGGGTCTTGGTACAGGTGATCAATTCGATCTGTGTTGAACAGTGACGTCCGACGCTTAATGCCGTGCACCTCATAGCCTTTCTTTAACAAGAATTCAGCCAAGTAGGCTCCGTCCTGGCCGGTGATACCCGTGATAAGCGCTTTTTTAGCCATCTTTATTTTGTCCGGTTGTATTTGTCTTCGAACCGCACGATGTCGTCTTCGCCGAGATAGCTTCCGGATTGCACCTCGATAATTTCGAGCGGGATGTTGCCGAGATTCTCCAGCCGGTGCTTCGTGCCCAGCGGAATATAGGTCGATTGGTTTTCCGTCAGCATGAACACCTCTTCACCTTTCGTTACTCGGGCCGTTCCCTTGACCACGATCCAGTGTTCGGCACGATGATGATGCATCTGCAACGACAATGCCGCGCCGGGATTGACCATCAGGCGTTTAACCTGAAAGCGTGGCCCGGCGTCGATCCCTTCATAAGAACCCCATGGGCGATACACTCGCCGGTGCGTTTGATATTCGCTGCGTTTCTCGCTCTTTAATCGACTGACCACTTCTTTCACATCTTGCGCATGATTTTTATGAGCCACCAGGACAGCATCCGGGGTTTCAACAACGATAATATCATCGAGCCCTACAGCAGCCAGGAAACGATGTTGCGAAATCAGCAGGGTATTCTGCGTCGCATGCATAAATACATCTCCCTGCACCACGTTCCCCTCTGCGTCACGCGTGGAGGCCTCCCACAGGGACGACCAGGCGCCGATATCCGACCATCCTGCATCCAGCGCTACTACCGCCGCCCGACTGGTTGCTTCCATGACGGCGTAATCGATGGAATTTGACTGGCAACTGCCGAATGCCTGCGCATTGATGCGATAGAAGTCAGCATCGCGGTGGCCCTGCTCGTGAGCGGTTTTGCACGCTTCCAGCATGGCGGGGTGAAATCGTTTCAGTTCGTCGAGCCAGACAGAAGCCAGCATCATGAACATGCCGCTGTTCCACAAATATTCACCTGAGGTAAAATACTTCTCGGCAGTTTTGGCATCCGGTTTTTCCACAAAAGCTTCAACCGCATTGCCATTTCCACGTTTGATATATCCGTAGCCAGTTTCCGGCATCGTCGGCACGATGCCAAAGGTAACCAGATGGCCTTTCTGTGCCAGAGAAGCGCCTTCTCCAACAGCGGCATGAAACTTTTGAGTATTCTTGATGACATGATCTGCCGGCATGACCAGCATCAACGCGTCATTGGATGAATGCTTCATAAGCGCCAGCGCGGCCAGCGTCAACGCCGGGGCCGTGTTGCGCCCCGCCGGTTCCAGAATAATATCCGCCGGAACTTTTCCTATCTGCCGTAATTGCTCGGCAATCAGGAATCGGTGTTCCTCATTACACACCAACAAAGGCGCCGCCACTTCTTTCATGCCATCAAGGCGTGAAACCGTTTGCTGGAGCAATGTTTGCTCGCCCAGCAGACACAACAGCTGCTTGGGATAATGTTCGCGTGAAAGCGGCCATAACCGCGTCCCGGAACCGCCAGACAGAATGACAGGATTGATTTTCATGAACGCAGAATTTTCACCATCAGGAAAGGGAATTCATCAGGCGATGCCGTGATATGACTTGTACCACTCCACAAAGCGGGCAATGCCATGCTCAACGGAAGTACCTGGTCGGAAACCGACATCATTTTCAAGACTGTCGACATTGGCTGTGGTTGCCGGTACATCCCCATTCTGCATTGGCAGCATTTCCAGCTTGGCCTTCTTTCCGAGGCATTTTTCCAGTACTTCGATGTAGCGCATCAATTCGACCGGCTGATTATTGCCAATATTATAGATACGATAAGGAGCGTAGCTGGTGGCCGGGTCAGGCGCCTTACCAGACCAGGTCGAGTCGGGCTGAGCCGGACGGTCAATCACGCGGATAACTCCCTCAACAATGTCATCGACGTAAGTGAAATCACGGATCATCTTTCCGTGATTAAACACAGGTATCGCTGCTCCTTCCAGTATGCCCTTGGTAAACAAGAAGAGTGCCATGTCCGGCCTTCCCCAAGGACCATAAACCGTAAAGAACCGCAAACCGGTGCACGGCAACCGGTACAAATGCGCATAACTGTGCGCCATGAGTTCATTGGCCTTTTTGGAAGCGGCATACAGAGAGACAGGATGATCCACGTTGTCATGCTCGGAAAAAGGCAGCTTCGTGTTGGCACCATAGACTGAACTTGAAGAGGCAAATACCAGGTGCTTGACGCCATTATGCCGACAGCCTTCAAGGATATTACAGAAACCGACCAGATTGGCATCGACATAAGCCTCTGGATTGGTAATGGAATACCTTACGCCGGCCTGTGCCGCCAGATGCATCACCGCATCAAATTTCTCTTTGCGGAATAATTCAGCCATCCCCGTCCGGTTGACGATATCCAGCTTTTCAAACCGGAACTGGTGATGATCAATCGTGCGTTTAAGGCGGGCCTCCTTGAGATGAACATCGTAATAATCGTTCATATTATCGATTCCATACACCGTATCGCCCCGCTCCAGCAGTCTGAGCGCAAGTGCCGAACCAATAAACCCGGCAACTCCAGTGATCAGAATCTTCATGCTCATTACCTTAATGATGCGTTACGCTATACGAATTCTGGCACGCTACCGCCATGCAGAACACCCGGTTCCACACAGATCAACAAATCTATCACAACCATGGACTTTACCCGTCCAAACGGATATCGCCTGATTGTCGTAAAATCTATTCCAGACGCAAAATATCTGGAATCAGTATGCGTTCCTTGTCGACTTCCTTGAGCAATTGCTCGTAACTGAGCAACGGCGAATTCAATTCGGTCAATACACAACCATCATACGCATCGGCCTGTTGCAGCGAGCGCCAGACGGAAACACCGGCAAAACGACGGCGCTCGGTATGAGGGTCCAGAATTCCGACAATATGGACATCCTGCTCCTGCGCACGCAGTGTGGCGATCTCGGCAAGATCTGACATTCCACACAACAGGATCCTCTGCCAACCACGTTCCTCGCATTTATTGAAAACATTCACGCAGGAATCACCGGCACGTCGATAGAACGCAAAAGACGTGGACAGGTATAACGCGGTGAGCCGGCTTTTTTCCGTGAAGCCTTTCGGCGTCAGATAGTAGAGGTAGCGATTGGCAGGGGCCTCGCTGATTTTGATGAAGCCTTTGCGGATACAGCGCTTGAGGTAGGAATTGGCCAGTCCCAGGGCGATGCCCATGTTGCTGGCCAGACGGCGCTGACTGACATTGCTTTGCTTGCCGACGGCTTCCAGCAGTTCCAACATCCGTTGTTCTTCCCGGTCAGCCTTGGTGTTCATAATATGAACACTATAACCCCCATCTGCCCCGGTCAAGTACACATGCGTGTCCTAGGCTGGCTCAATAGAGGCAGAATTAACTCTGGTAAGGGCTTTTCGGCCCAACACATCCAGCAGCACTGTCACGCGATCACGGCTGCCGGAGGCCTGAAAAATCCCTTCATACCCGGCAAAACCACCTTGGGTTATTCGTACGCGACTTCCAGGTTTGTACTCCTCCACGGGGAGAATTTGTAGTCCCTGCATATCCTCGCGAGACCGAAGCAGAGTGACGAGATCGTCTGGAACACGCGCGGCCGAGCGACCAAATCTTACGATGGAAACCACTCCCAAGGTGGAGCGGATCGGGGCCCAATTGTCAGTTTGGCGGTTGAGATGAATAAACAGATACCGAGGGAACATCGGAGCTATCAATACGACACGCCTCCCCTGACGTCGGCGCGCATCGCGCATGATGGGAAGGTAGGATTCGAATCCTTGACGGGTCAGATTTTCACGGGCGACGGATTCTTGACGCGGCTTGCAATAAACCAGATACCAGTCCCTCGCCGCGGGGTCATTCGTCGCCGTTTTCAAGTTCAGTATCAAAGCCTCCAGACATGCATGCCGGCATCGGTGAATACTTTGGCATCGAAGCGTGCCTTGACATCAATAAAACAACCGCCACGCTCAAGCTTCTTGAGATACACATCCGTTCCCATGCCGAGAAACGACTTATGCGCCACGGCAGCCACAATCGCCTTGGCCTTGGGCAAGGATTCCCATGAGATCAACTCAATCCCGTACTCGTGCCGCGCTTCCTCGGCGTTGGCAACCGGATCGTGCACGGAGACTTTCACGCCATATGACAGCAGTTCATTGACGACATCGATCACGCGTGTGTTCCGGGAGTCCGGGCAATCCTCCTTGAAGGTGATTCCCATGACAATGACATGACTACCGTTGACAGAATGTCCCGCCTGGATGATCTGCTTGATAGTTTGCTCGGCAATATATTTTCCCATGCTGTCATTGATTCGGCGCCCGGCCAGAATCACTTCCGGATGGTAACCCATGCGTTCAGCTTTTTGCGTCAGGTAATAGGGGTCAACGCCGATACAATGGCCACCGACCAGTCCGGGCCGAAAGGGCAGAAAGTTCCATTTCGTGCCTGCGGCTTCCAGCACCTCGAGAGTGTCTATCCCCAGTTTATGAAAAATAATGGCGAGTTCGTTCATCAGGGCAATATTCAGGTCACGCTGGGTGTTTTCAATTACCTTGGCCGCCTCGGCTGCCTTGATGCTGGAAGTACGGCATACACCCGCCGTAATGATGAGCTCATACAGTTGTGCGACCGTTTCCAGCGTGGAAGCATTATCGCCTGAAACGACTTTTTTAATGGTCGTCAGCGTATGCACCTTGTCTCCCGGGTTGATGCGCTCGGGCGAATAACCGACATGGAAATCCTGCATCCAGCGCATGCCGGAACCCTTCTCAAGCACCGGAATGCATTCCTCTTCCGTAGCTCCCGGATATACAGTAGATTCGAAAATAACAATGGCGCCTCTCTTCATATGCGGCGCAATCAATTCACAAGCGGAGTGCAAGGGGCTGAAGTCGGGCTGGTGCGCGTCATCCACGGGGGTGGGCACAGCCACGATAATAAAATCCGCCGGCGCCATGTCAGCTGGATTGCTCGAATATCCTAGCTTGCCGGCGGCACGCAGGTCTTCCTCTCCCACGCCGCCGGTCGGATCCTGGCAACGGCGATAACTGGCAAGTTTTGCCTCGTTAAGATCATATCCGATCGTTGTCATTCGCTTTCCAAACTCAACCGCAAGCGGCAAACCCACGTAACCCAGTCCCACGACAGCAACCGTTTTATTTTCCAGCTCAGTTTTTTTCATGCTTTAATGCTCAAATGCTAAAAATAGATACTGATCACTTGAAACGGCTGATACCTTAATCCCCCGACAAACGGGAAATGTATCGGCCAACCCCCTCTTCTACCGTCAAAAAAGTCTTCTTGTAACCGGCGCGGCGGAGTGCCGTGATGTCCGCCTGCGTGAAGCTCTGATACTTGCCCTTGAGTGATTCCGGGAACGGTATGTATTCAACCTGGCGATCATCTTGAAGCGTTTTAATGCTCGCCGGCGGCTTGCCGGCGCGTTTCCGGAAGCTGTTAATCACAGCAGCTGCCACGTCGTTGAATGGCTGGGCCCGACCGGTACCCACGTTGAAAATGCCGCTCTTTTGCGGGTGGTCCAGGAAAAAAAGGTTCACGGCCATGACATCCTCGACGGAAATAAAATCCCGCCGCTGTTCTCCGTCACCAAACCCGTCGCAACCCTCGAACAGCTTGACCTTGCCGGAATCGCGTAACTGGTTGAAATGATGGAATGCCACCGACGCCATACGCCCCTTGTGCTGCTCGCGGTCGCCGTAAACATTGAAATAACGGAAGCCAACAATCTGCGCGGTCTTTTTAGGCAGGAGGCGACGCACATACTGATCGAACTGCCACTTGGAGTATCCGTAGACGTTGAGTGGCGACTCATGCTCACGTAATTCACGAAAGACTTTGCCGGTACCGTAAACGGCCGCCGAAGAAGCATAGAGATAAGGAATGCGCTTATCCTGACAGTAATGCAACAGGACTTTGGAATATTCGTAGTTGTTACCCATCATATAAACACCATTATGTTCCATGGTGTCGGAACAGGCGCCCTCGTGCAGGATGGCCTTGAATTTCTTTTTGAAATAGCCGCTGTTAACTTGCTCGAGAAAATCGCGCTTGTCGAGATAATCCGCAATTTCACAATCCACCAGATTCCTGAATTTGTCGCCGTGCTCCAGATCGTCCACAACGATAATATCTTTTTCGCCACGTTCATTGAGGGCCTTGACCAGATTGGCCCCGATAAAACCGGCTCCACCCGTAACGACGTACATCATCCCTCCTGCAAAGACAGTTCGTGCAAAATTTCCGCGGGGCTCGCCGTCGCCGCACCGAGCTTACCGACGACGATGCCCGCGGCGATGTTGGCCAGCTGCAGGGCGTCTTCCAGCCCGCTGCCAACGGCCCAAGCGCAGCCGATCGCCGCGATCACCGTATCGCCGGCGCCTGTCACGTCAAACACTTCCTGGGCGCGCGCCGGGATATGCAGGGCCCGTCCACCCTTTTGCACCAGACTCATGCCTTTCTCGCCGCGTGTCACCAGAATACCACCCAGGTCCAGATCCTGGATCAGCTTTACGGCCCGCCGCTCAAGATCAGCGTCGTCGCGGAAACGGCCGGCCACCTGTTCGAATTCCTTGCGGTTCGGGGTGATCAGGTTCGCACCGCGGTAACCACTGTAATCGTCGCCCTTGGGATCGATCACCACCGGACGGGAGACAGCACGCGCCGCCTGGATCATTTCCTGGATGTTGCTCAATCCGCCCTTGCCATAATCCGAAACGATGACGGCATCGTATTCAGGAAGATGCTTGAGGTAGTTGTCGAGAAGTTTGACGCGTGCGTCCTTGCTGACCGGGCTGTCAAAATCGATCCGCAACATTTGCTGGTGCAGATGTTTGGAAACGACGCGCAACTTGACGGTCGTATTCACCAACTTGTCCCGCTCCAGGCGACAGTGGATGTCGTCCTTGTCCAGCAGCTGCTCGAGGCTGTCCGCTTCGCGGTCGTCACCGCTGATGGAAAACAGGGTGCACGCGGCACCCAGCTTGCGCACGTTCCGCGCCACGTTGGCGGCGCCGCCTGGAAGCTCTTTTGCTTCCTTCACTGCCACCACGGGCACCGGCGCCTCGGGCGAAATGCGCTCAACGTCGCCGTACCAGTAGCGGTCGAGCATGGCATCGCCCACAACCAATACCTTGGCACGGGCAATTTTTTCAAGAAGCGGCGGCAGCATGTTTGTTAATTTTCTTGGTAATGAATCTATCGCCCGATGCACATCGATCTTGCCGGGCAGGGAATTAAAGGTATTATCGGGGCATTTCTCATGGCTGTCGATTGGTGACGTTCCAATAAAGATTCAACGGATCAGGATTTCACGGTTGATGGCGTCCAGCACCGCCGCGGGATCCGGGGCGCGCGTCACCGGCCGACCAATCACCAGATAATCCGCGCCTTCGGTCACGGCATCCACCGGCGTGCGCGTGCGGCGCTGGTCGTCCATGGCATCTCCGGCCTGTCTGATGCCTGGGGTAACCAGAACAAATTCCTTCCCGAAGCGGCGACGTAACAGCGCCGCTTCGAGAGGCGAGCACACCACACCATTCAAACCGGCGTCCTGAGCAATGCCCGCCAAACGTTCCACCTGACGTTCGGTTCCACGCGCAAGCCCAATCTCGGGCAACTCATCATCGTTGTGGCTGGTCAAAAGTGTCACGCCGACCAGCAATGGACGATGCTTCGAACGTTCAATGGCTTCACGCGCCGCCACCAGCATTCTTTTCCCGCCGAGGACATGCACATTCAGCATCCACACGCCCAGCTCAGCCGCCTGCGAGCAGGCATGCGCAACAGTAGTAGGTATATCGTGGTATTTCAGGTCAAGAAAAACGTCAAAATTCCGGGCCGCCAGATGCTCCACCAGGCCGGGACCGGCCGCGGTAAAAAGCTCCATCCCGACCTTGAGCCGGCATCGTGAGGGCGTTACGCGTTTGACGAATGCCTTCGCCGTATCGGCGTCGGTGAAATCCAGGGCGACAATAACACGCGGATCCGCCATCACTCCTCCTGCACCGGCTTGATGGTGTTCCAGTGATTGCACCCGGGGCACATCCAGTGGAGTGCTTTCCCTTTGAAGCCGCACTCCCCACAGGCATAACCGAGATGCTGCGTGCGCAGCTCCTCGATAATGCCCTTCAGCATCAGCAGATCGTTGCGGGCAGAGTCTTTGGCCTTGATCAGATTGAGCTCCAGTAACTTGTGCAATCCATGAACATTCGGCGTGCGGCGCAGCCATTCGATAATGAATTTCTCCGCTGCCTCGACACCTTCACGGCTGCTGATGACATCGGCAAAAGTCAAAGCAAGCGACACCCCGCCATGGCGTCGCAGAGCGACATTAAAATAATCATAAAGTCCCTGCTCATCGCCCAGCTGCCGGAACGCTTCAGCGATTCGCTCGGCTACCTCGCCCAGGTAATGGATATCCTGTTTCTCAATCTGCTGCCACTGCTCTATCGCACGAGGGTGATTGCCTTCCAGGACATCGACATCGCCGAGCAAAATACTGGCACGAACACATTTGTCATCCGCCGCCAATGCTTGCTTCAGGCGATCGCGCGCGGAAGAGCGATTGTTTCGCGCAACATCCATTTCCGCCAGTTCACAGAAAAAATGAGCAACCATGTTGTCCAGGTTACGGCCCGACGCGCGCGCCAGCTTGCGCACCACGGAAATCGACTTTTCCCATTCCTTTTCCTGCTGATAGATGTGCAATAACATCCGCAGCGCCAATTCGCTGTGGGCGCGAATCTCGGCGAGCTCCAGAAACAGGTTTTCGGCTCTGTCGAAGAGACCGGCCTTGAAATAATCCTGGCCCAGTTCCAGTAACGCCTGACTGCGTTGCTCCTTGTCGAGCGTGGGCCGGGCTATCAGGTTCTGGTGAATGCGAATGGCGCGCTCAACTTCACCGCGGCGACGAAAAAGATTTCCCAGCGCGAGATGGGTCTCCACGGTATCCGAATTGACTTCCAGTACTCGAATAAACACCTCAATGGCCTTGTCGGGCTGCTCGTTCAGCAGGAAATTGAGGCCCTTGAAATAGGCGGAAGGGAGATCGAGAGTACTCTGGACGCGCCGTCTCTGTTCAAGCCGCGCCACATACCAGCCGGATGCCGCCGCCAGCGGTAACAACAGCCACAACAAATCGTTGGCATCAAATGACATCTTTGATGGGGAGTGCGCGCAGATTGATGACTTCCTGCTCTATGTGGCGGATTTCCTTGCGTGCCTGCACCAGCTGACGCTGCATCCGCACCACCATCCGCAGACTGGCGATATAGCCGGCCACCACGCCAATGGCAAAACTGGTCAGCAGCGCCAGTGACAACGGCCCGCTCCAGTTGAGACCGAAGTAATAATTCAGCTCGACCAGCTGTTTGTTTTGAATGGCAAACGCGATGCCGATGAGCAGAATGAGAATCGCCAGAATCGTGTAAATGATCCGCTTCATGATGCCTCCTTGAACCGGCCGCACCACTGTGCCGCCGTCTAGTGGTCAGTGTGTCTTATTTTTGGTCACAAAAAAACGGCATGGGTGACACACATGCCGTTTTGCGATCCGCACCCGGGAAAGTCGCGTCACTCTGTGCCGTTATTGACGCGCTCCCGTAATTCCTTGCCAGGCTTGAAATGGGGAACAAACTTGTCCGGCACCTGTACCGCCGCCCCGGTCTTGGGGTTGCGGCCCGTCCGCGGCGGCCGGTAGTGCAGGGAAAAGCTGCCAAAACCCCGCACCTCGATACGGTCTCCCGAGGACAGCGCGGCTGACATCTGTTCCAGCAATTCCTTGACCGCCAGCTCCACGTCCCGGTAATCCAGTTGTGGTTGCTTGGCCGCGAGCAAACTGATTAGTTCTGATTTTGTCATACTCACTCTACCTATAGAAAATAAGTAGAAAGATATCAAGGACTTTTGGCAGAGAAAGCACAGATTTCCCCCGCCCTGGTCCTAGCCACAAACCGCACGATAACCCTAATTTATCCATTCTGGCGCGTGAAATTCGGCATTTCCGTGCCAGCCGCTCAAGGTACGCGCCTTATGCGTCCGAACTGTCTTGTCCGTCCAGTTTCTCCTTGAGCTTATCGCCCAGGGAAGAGGTAGCCGAGCCACCCTTGCGCGCATACTCCTGTACCGCATCGTTCTCCTCCTCCATGTCCTTGGCCCGGACAGAAAGTGAGATCTTGCGGTTCTTGCGGTCGATGGTGGTGATCTTGGCCTCCACGCTGTCGCCGTCCTTGAGTACGGAACGGGCGTCTTCCACGCGCTCGCGCGCGATATCGGCGGCACGCAAATAGCCTTCGACCTCATCCGCGAGCTTGATAACGGCACCCTTGGTTTCCACGCTTGTCACGGTGCCCTTGACGACGGTGCCTTTGCCGTGGACCGTCACATAGTTCGTAAACGGGTCGCCATCCAGCTGCTTCACACCGAGCGAGATGCGCTCACGCTCGGGGTCCACGGCCAGAATAACGGCCTCGATTTCATCGCCCTTCTTGTAGTTGTGCACGGCCTCTTCACCCGGCAACGCCCAAGACAGGTCGGACAGATGAATCAGGCCGTCGATACCACCTTCGAGACCGACAAAAATACCGAAGTCGGTGATGGATTTGATCTTGCCGCTGACCTTGTCATTCTTGTTGTGGTTGGTGGCAAACTCTTCCCAAGGATTCGGCTGGCACTGCTTCATGCCGAGCGAGATACGGCGGCGCTCGGTGTCGATGTCGAGGATCATTACCTCAACCTCATCGCCCAGCTGCACCACTTTGGTCGGATGGACGTTCTTGTTGGTCCAGTCCATTTCAGATACGTGCACCAGACCTTCCACGCCCGGCTCGATTTCCACGAACGCGCCATAGTCGGTGATGTTGGTGACCTTGCCGAACAGGCGCGTGCCTTCCGGATAGCGGCGCTGAATATCGACCCACGGATCGTCGCCGAGCTGTTTCAGGCCCAGCGAAACGCGGTTGCGCTCGCGGTCGTAGCGCAGCACCTTGGCTTCGATTTCGTCGCCGATCTTCAGTACTTCACTCGGATGCTTCACGCGCTTCCACGCGAGATCGGTGATGTGCAGCAGTCCGTCGATGCCGCCCAAATCGATGAACGCGCCGTAATCGGTGAGGTTCTTGACCACGCCCTTGACGGTTTGACCTTCTTCCAGGCCCGAGAGCAGTGCTTCGCGCTCGGCGGAAATTTCTTTCTCGACCACGGCACGACGCGAAACCACGACATTGTTGCGCTTGCGGTCGATCTTGATAACTTTGAATTCGAGTTCCTTGCCTTCGAGATAGCTGGGGTCGCGCACGGGGCGGACATCGACAAGGGAACTGGGGAGGAATGCGCGGATGGTATTCATGGCGACGGTGAAACCGCCTTTCACCTTGCCGGTCATGACGCCGGTGACGATGGATTGCACCTCGAATGCCTTCTCAAGATCCTCCCACGCCTTGGCGCGGCAGGCCTTCTCGCGCGACAAGCGGGTCTCGCCGGACCCGTCTTCGAGCATTTCAATCACGACTTCCACGGTGTCGCCGACCTTGACGGTCACTTCACCGCGGGCATCCTGGAACTCAGCCACGGGGATCACGGCTTCGGACTTGAGGCCGGCGTAGACGACAACGATGTTTTCATCCACGTGCACGACTTCGCCGGTGATCAGCGAGCCGGATTGCAGGCGAACTTTACTCAGGCTCTCTTCAAATAGTTGCGCAAAACTTTCAGTCATATAAGGTTAGTTTGGTTCCGGTCGGCGGCCGCGCATTAGAGCAGCTTCACCAACTTCGTCACTCGGGTAGATTGATAAATGGAGATCCCAGCACCCTTCCGTTCCCTGGAAAGGCAGATTTACCCCGGCCGCCGCTGTAGCAGCAGGCCGTAAACACGCTCAACCACCCCGGAAATGTCGAGCTGAGAGGTATCCAGAATGCACGCATCTTGCGCCGGCTTGAGCGGTGAAACCGCCCGCCCGGCGTCGCGCGCATCGCGCTCACGGATCTCGTCCAAAAGCCGCGGGAGGTTAACATCGAATCCCTTGTCTATCAACTGTTTATACCTCCTCTCGGCACGCACTTCAGGGCTGGCAGAAAGATATACCTTAAGTATCGCGTCCGGGAACACAGTCGACCCCATGTCCCGGCCGTCCGCGACCAGGCCGGGCAAGCGGCGAAACGAGTGCTGTTTCTGCAACAGGGCGCTGCGTACTTCGGGGATGGCCGCCACGATCGACGCCAGCTTGCCGCTCTCTTCCGTCCGCAGCTGGTCACCGATATCCCCGCCATGCAGCAACACGGCCGCGGCACCGCCGTCGGTCCGGGGCACAAACCGGATATCCATGGATGTCGCCAGACGTGCCAGTGCCGGTCGGTCTTCGAGACTGACACGCTCCCGCGTAGCCACTACCCCCACGACCCGGTAGAGGGCTCCGCTGTCGAGAAAGTGCCAGCCGAGCCGCTGCGCCAGGATTTGTCCTACCGTACCCTTGCCGGAACCTCCAGGACCATCAATGGCCAGCACTGGTGCCTTGGCCGCCACGATCATCGCCCACCCTGCACTTCTATCGACAGTCCCGCGCGCTTCGCCAGCGGCGCAAAACCCGGAAACGAGGTATCCACGTTCTTGCAGTCACGCACCGTGACCGGACCAGCGGACACGAGACCCGCCATGGCAAAAGACATGGCAATACGGTGATCACCGTGGCTGTCGATCTCACTGCCCTGCAGCCGCCCACCTTTAATGAGGATGCCATCCGGGGTTTCGCGGGCGTCGATGCCGAGGTGTTTCAGGCCCTGTGCCATCACCGCAATGCGATCCGATTCTTTTACCCGTAATTCATGCGCACCCGTCAGAACGGTTTCTCCCTCGGCACAGGCAGCAGCAATAAAGATCGCCGGGAATTCGTCGATGGCCAGCGGCACCTGATCTCCCGGAATTCTAATGCCGTGCAACTTGGCAGCGCGCACGCGGATGTCCGCGACCGGCTCGCCGCCCACTTCGCGTGGGTTCAACAATTCGATATTGGCACCCATGAGCTTCAGAATATTGATCACGCCGATGCGCGTGGGATTAATGCCGACATGCTCCAGCACCAGGTCGGAACCGGGCGCAATGCTGGCGCCGACAAGAAAGAAAGTGGCAGAAGAAATATCCGCCGGGACATCGATGTGGCAGGCCTTGAGTTTACCATCGCCACGCAGACTGATGCGCGCGCCTTTTGTCTGCACGTCATATCCGAAACCGCGCAGCATGCGCTCGGTGTGATCGCGCGTGGGCGCGGGCTCGGTAATCACCGTTTCACCTTGTGCGTACAACCCTGCAAGCAACAGCGAGGATTTCACCTGCGCGCTGGCCACCGGCATGTGGTACTCAATCCCGCGCAGCTTCTGACCACCTTTGATTCTCAGCGGTGGCCGGTCGCCTTCCGCCGCCTGGATGACAGCACCCATGCGGCAGAGCGGATCGGCCACACGCTTCATCGGTCGTTTGCTCAGAGATTCATCGCCGATAAGTTCCGAGTCAAAATTCTGGCCTGCCAGAATGCCAGCCATCAATCGCATGGCCGTACCGGAATTGCCCATGTCGAGCGCACTTTGGGGAGTCTTTAAACCATGCAAGCCCGCGCCGTGTATAACCAGACTTCCCTGTTCAGGGCCTTCGGCACGCACGCCCATGACGCGGAAGGCGGCCAACGTGGACAACACGTCCTCGCCATCCAACAGGCCGGTGACGCGTGTTTCGCCCTCTGCCAGTGAACCCAGCATGACCGCGCGATGCGAAATGGATTTGTCGCCCGGCACGCGGACGCGGCCGATCAACTTGCCACCAGGCTGGGTCACATAATCAATCATAATTGGAAGAAATTTGTATGAACATTTGACGCAAAGACGCGAAGGCGTAAAGAAAAACAAACCAAAATTCTAAATATTTTTTCTGATTTACTTTGCGTCTTTGTGCCTTTGCGTCAAAACTTCTTATTTAACCCATCGCGCGCATGCTTGGCGCGCGTGAACGTATTAACCAGCCACTTGCCATCACCCTTCTCGATGGCTTTCACCAGTGCGCCGAGATCGGTGTGATACTGGCGCAATGCGTGCAACAAGGCGTCCCGATTGGCAAGACAGATGTCACGCCACATCACCGGGTCGCTCGCCGCGACACGCGTGGCGTCGCTGAAGCTGCCGGCGGAGTTTTCCATGATGGCGCGGTAATCGTCGTGCCGCACCACCATGTCGACCAGGCAGTAGGCCAGCATGTGCGGCAAATGACTGCTCACCGCCAGGATGCGGTCATGGTCCGTCGCCGTAAGCGAAACCACCTCGGCACCGGCCGCCTCCCACATGGCGCGCACATGCATAAGTGCATCGGTATCCGTATCGGCTTCAGGCGTCAGAATCACGCGCCGACGCTGGAACAAGTCCGGTAGCGATGCCGCGACACCCGATTGTTCCGTGCCCGCCAGCGGATGTCCCGGAACGAAATGGGTGAAACGTGAACCCAGCGCCGCGCGTGCCGCCGTAATGACGCTGCCTTTGACGCTGCCAACATCGGTCACCACGGAATCGTCCGGCAACACCGGGCCGAGCGTGTTCAAAATATCCGCCATGTTCCCCACCGGAACAGCCAGCACAATCATGTCGGCGCCGCGCACCGCATCCGGCAATGAGACTTCCGCGCGGTCTATCACGCCGAGTTCCACTGCCTGCTGCAGATTGCCGATGCTGCGACCGTAGCCGATGATCTCGCGCGCCTGGCCGGCGTCGCGCAACGCGCGCGCCAGCGAGCCGCCGATGAGACCGATGCCTATTATGCATAGCTTGTTAATCATTTCTGGGTGCTGATTGCTTTTTTCAGGGCATTGATAAATCTTTCATTTTCTTCGGGCAGACCGACGGTGATGCGCAAATGATTGGGCATGCCGTATTCGGCTACCGACCGGACGATCACGCCCTGACGCATCAGGGCCTCGTTCACCGCTTTCGCAGGATTCTTTAAATCCACGCAGATAAAATTTCCGGCGGAAGGAATATGCGCCAGTCCCATCTCCGTGAAGGCCGTGATCAGCAGGCGCATCCCATCGCGGTTGTTCTGCACGGCGCGTTCAACGTGCGTCCCATCCTCCAGCGCCGCCACGGCAGCGGCCAACGCCACGCTGTTCACGTTGAACGGCGGACGCACACGATTCAGAACTTCGGCCACCGCCGGGCTGGATATGCCATAGCCCACGCGCAATCCGGCCAGTCCGTGAGCCTTGGAAAAGGTGCGCGTGGTGACAAGATTCGGGTATTTCGCGGCCCAGGTGATGGTGTCGGGATATTCCCGTTCCCCGGCGTACTCGAAATAGGCCGCATCCACCGCCACCAGCACATGCGCCGGAAGCGCTCTGATGAAATCCTCCAGCTCGTCGGACTTGAGCCAGGTGCCTGTAGGGTTGTTCGGGTTGGCGATGAAAATCAGGCGCGTGCGCGAATTAACTGCCTGGCGCATGGCCGCGAGGTCATGGCCCCAGTTTTTTGCCGGGGTAATCACGGCTTTGGCGCCGACCGCGCGCGTCACGATGGGGTAAAGCGCGAAGGCGTGCTCGGAAAAGACGACTTCGTTTTCCGGCAGCACAAAGGCGTGCGCCAGAAATTCCAGAATGTCACTCGAGCCGTTGCCAAGCGTAATGCCGTCCGGCCTGACGCCATGTTTTTTCGCCAAGGCTTTTTTCAACGCAAAACCGCTGCCATCCGGGTAGCGGTGGATACCCGTCAGGGCATCGCGTGCCGCCGCCAGCGCGCGCGGATTCGGTCCGAGAGGATTTTCGTTGCTCGCGAGCTTGATCGCGCCGGTGACGCCGTACTCGCGCTCCAGTTCCTCGATCGGCTTGCCCGGCTTGTACGGTTCAAGCTCCCTCACGCCGGGCGTGGCGAGATCAAGGATTCGATTATTCATAAAGAAAATTCACCGCAAAGGCGCAAAGAACGCAAAGAAGAATTGAATATTAAAAACAAATATTCATTCTCGCTTTTACTTAACATTTATTTTGTTTTCCTTTGCGATCTTTGCGTCTTTGCGGTAAAAGTTCTTACAGCACGGCCTTGGGATAGGAACCGAGCCGTTTCAGGAACGCTGCTTCTTTTTCCAGATCGGCAAGCGCCTTGGCGACCTTGCGATCCTTCATGTGGCCGTCAACATCGACGAAGAAGACGTACTCCCACATGCTCTGGCGCGAGGGGCGCGACTCAATGCGCGTCATGTTGATCTTGTTCTTTGCCAGCGGCGCCAGCAAGCGTTGCAACGCGCCGGGGCGGTTGCGACTCGACAGCAGCAGGCTGGTCTTGTCGTTGCCACTCGGAGCCGTGTCGAGCGTGCCTATGACGAGGAAGCGCGTAGTGTTGTCCGGGCGATCTTCTATATTGCTGGCGAACATGTGCAATCCATAAAGCTGCGCCGCGGTATCGCCGGCAATCGCGAGCGTGCCGACATCCGCCGCCGCGAGCCGCGCCGCCTCGGCATTGCTCGCCACCGACACACGCTTCACACCCGGCAGGTTGGCATCCAGCCACTCGCGGCACTGCGCCAGCGATTGTTGATGCGATGCCACACAATTCGCGCCGCTGAGGTCGTTGCCTTTACCGAGCAGGTGATGATGGATGCGCAGCGCCACTTCGCCGCAGATTTTGAGCGGCGAAGCCATGAACATGTCGAGCGTATGATTAATGACACCTTCGGTGGAGTTCTCGACTGGCACCACGCCGAAATGGGCGCTGCCCGACTCAACCTCGCGGAAGACTTCGTCGATGGCCGCGAGCGGCACGGTTTCCACGGCGTGGCCGAACTGTTTGAGCGCGGCCTCCTGGGTGAAGGTCCCTTCCGGCCCGAGAAACGCAATGCGCAGGCGCGATTCCAGCGCCAGGCAGGCAGACATGATTTCGCGAAACAACCGCGCCATGGCCTCCTCCGAAAGCGGCCCTTGATTGCGCTCCAGCACCTTGCGCAACACCTCGGCTTCGCGCTCCGGGCGGTAATAATTATTACTCCCTTCCTTCTGCTTGATTGCGGCGACCGCCAGCGCCAGCCGTGCGCGTTCGCTGATCTGCGCCTGAATTTTTACATCCAGCGCGTCGATCTGTTCACGCAATTTGTTTATTTGCGCGTCGGCCCCGCCGGTTTTGCTCTTTTTGGTCATGTCCTCAGATGATGCGCGCCATCAGTACGCCGTTGATGCCCGCGATCTTCTGGCGTACGTCTTCCGTCACGGGACTGTCGAGATCCACCACGGTGTAGGCGTAGTCGCCGCGCGAGCGGTTGACCATGTCGTGAATGTTCAGCTTGGAATTACCCAGCGTCTCGGAAATCAGGCCGAGCATGTTGGGCACGTTGGCATTGGCCACCACCAGGCGATGTTTCGTCTCGCGCGCCATCACCACGTCCGGGTAATTCACCGCGTTGCGGATATTGCCGTTCTCAAGAAAATCCTTCACCTGCTCCGCCACCATGATGGCACAGTTGTCCTCGGCCTCGGCGGTCGAGGCTCCCAGATGCGGCAGCGTAATCACGCGCTCGTGATTTTTCAGGAGGTTGCTCGGGAAGTCGCACACGTAGCCATAGACCTTGCCGGCCTTGATGGCGGCGCTGACCGCGGCATCGTCCACGATGCCCTCGCGCGCAAAGTTGAGGATGATGACGCCATCCTTCATGGCCTTGAGGCGTTCGGCGTTGATCAGATTCTTGGTGGCATCGATCAACGGCACGTGGAAGGTTACAAAATCCGCCGCGCGCAACGCCTCTTCCACGCTGTTGGCCTTCTTCACGTCGGCCGACAACTGCCACGCACCTTCCACGGTCAGGCCCGGGTCGAAGCCGACCACCTTCATGCCAAGCGCGATGCCCATGTTGGCGACGTTGCGCCCGATGGCGCCGAGGCCGATCACCGCGAGCGTGCGCCCGGGCAATTCGAAACCGGCGAAATTCTTTTTTCCCGCCTCGACTGCCTTGCCGATCTCGGGATCCGAGCCGGACAGACCACGCGCAAATTCCCATGACGCGGGGATATGGCGGCAGGCCAGCAGCATGCCAGCCAGCACCAGTTCCTTCACGGCATTGGCGTTGGCGCCGGGCGCGTTGAACACCGGTATGCCCATCTTGGTCAGCTTGTCGACCGGGATGTTGTTCACGCCTGCGCCGGCGCGGCCGACGGCCTTGAGCGACTTCGGCATTTCCATGTCGTGCATCTTGAACGAGCGCAGCAGGATGCCGTCCGGCTCCTTCGCGTCGGTCGAAACCTGGAACTGCTCTTTGGGCAGACGCGCCAGTCCGAGCGGCGAGATATTATTGAGTGTCAGTATCTTGTACATGTTTCAACCCTGCTTCTTCATGAAATCCTGCATGTAAACGATCAACGCATCAATGCCGGCTTCGGGCATGGCGTTGTAGATGGAAGCGCGCATGCCGCCAACCGAGCGATGGCCCTTGAGCTGCACCAGCCCCGCGGCCTTGGTACCCTTGAGGAAAGGCTCGTCCATTGCCGCGTCCTTCAGCGTGAAAGGCACATTCATCCACGAACGGCTGTGTTTTTCCACCGGGTTTTTGTAGAACCCGCCGCTGGCATCGATGAAGGCATACAGTTTTTCGGCCTTGCGCTTGTTGATTTCAGCCATGCCCTTGAGACCGCCCTTTTTCTTGAGCCAGTCGAACACCAGCCCGGCGATATACCAGCCATAGGTCGGCGGGGTGTTGTACATGGAACCGTTTTCGGCGTGGATCTTGTAATCGAACATCGAGGGGGTGCTGGCCGCGGCACCACCGATCAAGTCCTCGCGCACGATCACGATGGTCAGTCCGGCCGGGCCGATGTTCTTCTGCGAGCCGGCGTAAATAATCCCGAACTTCGTCACGTCTACCGGGCGCGACAGGATGGTCGAGGACATATCCGCCACCAGCGGAACATTGCCGGTCTGCGGCACGAAGCTGAACTCGACGCCACCGATGGTTTCGTTCGGCGTGTAGTGCAAATAGGCCGCGTCCGGATCGGTCTTCCAATCCTGTTGCGGTGGCACGGTGCTGAAGTTGGTCGCTTCCGATGTCGCGGCGACGTTCACGCCGCCGAATTTTTTGGCTTCCTTGATCGCTTTCTTCGACCACTCGCCGGTGTTGATGTAGTCGGTGGATTTCTTGCCGCGCAGCAGGTTCAGCGGCACCATGGCAAACTGCGCCGAGGCGCCACCTTGCAGGAACAGCACCTTGTAGTCCGCCGGGATGTTCATCAGCTCGCGCAGATCGGCCTCGGCCTTCTCGGCGATGGCGATGAATTCCTTGCCGCGATGACTCATCTCCATCACCGACATGCCGCTGCCGTGCCAATCGTTCAACTCGGCTTGCGCCTGCTTCAACACTTCTTCCGGTAACACCGCCGGGCCCGCACTGAAATTAAATACTCTTGCCATTTCGTATTACACCTTTTGTATATGATTTATCACCGCAGAGATCGCAGAGGACGCAGAGAAAAGAGTTTAGAATTACCCATCAATTCTCTGCGCACTCTGCGGTAAGATTTATTACTCATCTTCTTCCGACTCAGCCACGCGTTCGAGACCGGCGAGATGTTCGCCTTCTTCGGTGCCGATCAAGCGCACGCCCTGGGTATTGCGTCCGACAATGGAGACTTCCTTCACGCGCGTGCGGATCATGGTGCCGCCGCTCGTAATCAACATCGCCTGATCTTCGTCGCCGACCACGCAGGCGCTGACCACGGCGCCGTTGCGCTCGTTCACCTGAATCGAGATTACGCCCTGACCGCCGCGGCGATGCTTCGGGTAATCATCGAGCGGCGTGCGCTTGCCGAAACCGTTCTTCGTCGCCGTCAGCACCGAGGTGGCATTGCCGACCTTATCGGGGCAAGCGATGATCAGCGCGATCACCGACTGGTCCTTTTTCAGCATCAGGCCGCGCACACCCTTGGCCGTGCGTCCCATGGGCCGCACGTCGTCCTCGGCGAAACGCACCACCTTGCCGGCATCGCTGAACAGCAGAATATCGCACTTGCTGTCGGTCAGGCCGACGCCAATCAATCGGTTGCCGGTTTTCAGCTCGATGGCGCGGATGCCAGTGGAGCGCGGGCGCGTGAATTCAACCAGCTCGGTTTTCTTGACCGTGCCGTCGGAGGTGGCCATGAACACGTAGCCGCCCTTGTCGAAATCCTTCACCGTCAGGATGGCGCTGACGTGCTCGCCCTCTTCCAGCGACAGCAGGTTGACGATGGGCTTCCCGCGCGCGCCGCGCCCGGCCGTCGGAATCTCGTATACCTTCTTCCAAAACACCTTGCCCAGGCTGGTAAAACACAGAATCGTGGCGTGGGTGTTGGTGATCAGCAATTTGTCGACAAAATCCTCTTCCTTCATGCTGGTCGCGGTCTTGCCGCGGCCGCCGCGTTTCTGGGCACGGTAGGCCGTGAGCGGCTGGGACTTGATGTAACCCGCGTGTGACAACGTCACCACCACGTCCTCATCGGCGATCAGGTCTTCCATGCTCATGCTCACGCGGCTCTGCACAATTTCCGTGCGGCGCTTGTCACCATACTGTTCGAGGATCGCGAGCAACTCCTCGCGGATCACCTTCATGAGACGTTCGGGGTTTCCCAGAATGTCGAGCAGGTCGGCGATGGTCTTGAGAATGTCGCCGTATTCGCTGCGCAGCTTTTCCTGCTCCAGCCCGGTCAGGCGATGCAGCCGCAGATCGAGAATCGCCTGCGCCTGCGTTTCCGTCAGGCGATAGCCTTTAGCCGTCAGACCGAAGACCTTGTCCAATCCTTCCGGCCGCGTCAGGTCGGCGTCACCGGCTGACAGCATCTTGGTCACGAGCTTGGCCGGCCAGCTACGCGCCAGCATTTTCACGCGCGCCTCGTCCGGGTCCTTGGCCGCCTTGATGAGCGCGATCATCTCGTCAATACTCTCCAGCGCCACCGCCAGGCCTTCCAGAATATGGGCGCGATCGCGCGACTTGCGCAGATCGTAGATGGAACGGCGTGTGACCACTTCGCGCCGGTGGCGCAGGAAGCACTCGAGCAGTTCCTTGAGGTTGAGCAGGCGCGGCTGACCGTTGACCAGCGCCACCGCGTTGATGCCGAACACGCTCTGCATTGACGTGTGTTCGTACAGGTTGTTCAGGATCACGTCGGCGACCGCGCCGCGCTTGAGGTCGATCACCATGCGCATGCCGGACTTGTCCGACTCGTCGCGCAGTTCCGAGATGTCCTCGATCTTGCCTTCGTGCACCAGCTCGGCGATGCGCTCCAGCAGCATCGCCTTGTTCACCTGATACGGCAGCTCGGTGACGATGATGGATTGGCGCCCGCGTTTGTCGTCGGTCTCGATCTCCACCCGCGCACGCACGTACACGCGCCCGCGCCCGGTGCGATAGGCCTCGTGGATGCCGTCGACGCCGGTGATAATCCCCGCCGTCGGAAAATCCGGGCCGGGAATAATCTTTATCAATTCATCGATGGTCGTCTCCGGCTTATCGATGAGCGCGACACAGGCATTGATGACTTCGTTCAGATTGTGCGGCGGGATGTTGGTCGCCATGCCGACGGCGATGCCCGAAGATCCGTTGATCAGCAGGTTCGGCAACCGCGCCGGCATCACCAGCGGCTCGTGCTCGCTGCCGTCGTAGTTCGGCCCGAAGTTGACCGTTTCCTTGTCGAGGTCGGCCAGCATCTCGTGCGCGATGCGCGCCATGCGGATTTCGGTGTAACGCATGGCCGCCGGGGCATCGCCGTCGACCGAGCCGAAGTTGCCCTGGCCTTCGATCAGCATGTAGCGCAGCGAGAAATGCTGCGCCATGCGCACGATGGTGTCGTACACCGCGGTGTCGCCGTGGGGATGGTATTTACCGATGACGTCACCGACCACGCGGGCGGATTTCTTGTAGGGCTTGTTCCAGTCGTTGTTGAGCACGTGCATGGCGAACAACACGCGCCGGTGCACCGGCTTCAAGCCGTCGCGCACATCCGGCAGCGCCCGCCCCACGATCACGCTCATGGCGTAATCGAGGTAGGAGCGTCGCATCTCGTCTTCGAGATTGACCGGGATGGTTTCTTTGGCGAATTGTTCCATAAGAAATCAGTTACCCTATCCTGGGTAACTTATTGATAAGTAACTGATAAGTAATTGTTTTTCTGCCTGTCTCGGGACCGGAATAAGAGCGGAATTCTAGCATGCCTACCCCCCTAACTGCACTTAAAAACCGGGGGCGGAAACAGCGCGAGAGGCGCTAAAAACAGGCTTGTTTAAGGCTACTTTTTCATCAGCGCGAGCATCTTGTCGCGGGTGGGGTTCGTGACCACGCCTTTTTCGGTCACGATGGCGTCGATCAAGTCGGCGGGAGTGATATCGAAGGCCGGATTCCAGGCCTGCGCGCCCTCGGGGGCGGTGCGGATGCCGCCAAAGTGGAGCACTTCGGCTTCGGCCCGGGTCTCGATGGGGATCTTACTACCGTCGAGCGTGTTCATGTCCACGGTGCTGGTGGGCGCCACCACCATGAACTTCACCTTATGGTAGCGCGCCGCCACGGCCGTCATATAAGTACCAATCTTATTGGCAACATCACCATTGGCGGCGATACGGTCTGCACCCACGATCACCCACGCCACCTTGCCCTGCTTCATTAACCAGGTCGCGGCGCTGTCGGCGATGAGCGTGGCCGGAATGCCCTCCTGCACCAGCTCCCACGCCGTCAGGCGCGCGCCCTGAAGCCAGGGGCGGGTCTCGTCGGCGAAGACATGCTTAATACGTTTGGCCGCATAACCGGCGCGCACCACGCCTAGCGCCGTGCCATAACCACCCGTTGCCAGCGCTCCGGTGTTGCAGTGCGTCAACACCCCGCTGTCTTTTTCGATCAGCGCCGCGCCCAGTTCGCCCATGCGCCGGTTGGCGGCGATGTCCTCGGCGTGAATGCGCTGCGCTTCCGAAAGCAGCCGCATCACCGGATTGCCCGGAATACCGGCATTGATAAGCCCGCGCATATGCTCCACCGCCCAGCGCAGGTTCACCGCCGTCGGCCGCGCCTTGGCAAGTAATTCCAGGTCCGGCTGTATCGCCTTCTGCCATCTGGTGGGGTTTTCCTTGTACCAGTCCCGCGCAGCCAGCACCACGGCATAGGCCGCCGTGACGCCGATCGCCGGCGCCCCACGCACCACCATGTCCGTGATCGCCTTGGCACTTTCCGGGAGATGATCGAGATAAAGATGTTCGAATTTGTCGGGGAGAATGCGTTGGTCGATAAGCTTCAACCGGCCGTTTTCCCATTCGACCGCGCGGATTTTGTCGTAGGCGATTTCGTTGGGGGCGGGTGTGCTCATGGGGGCGAAGTATAAACGGGGTCAATTCACAATTCTTGCTAAAATTAGCGAAAACTTTAATCAGACCCGAGTTTTCTTATTTAGCACCGAGATATGTTGCCCATTGTGGGCTCGTACCAAATGCTTTAGACCCAAATCTCGTTGCGTCTGCGCTTTGAATATCACCATCTTGCGGTAGATGCTCCAGCAATTCGAATTTGAGTATAAGTGGATGAAACTTCTCATATCCAAACTCACTCAGTGAGTTGAAAAATAGCAGGAAAAGTTCCGCACTCGATAACTGAGCACGAATGATGTTTGTGTAGAACTTCTTATTCTGTACAGTACTGTCATTAATATACTTAACAATCTGATAGAGATTTCTAAAGTAGTGGCCAAGAACTTCGTGTGCGTGCGTGAGGTAATATGTTTTATACCGCTCTTCTATTGGCCCTCCTTTCGTGGGATTTTTTAAATACGCCACTAGAAAATCATTCTTAATCCCTGAGAAGCACTCCTTACCTTGAAAAACACGCACTCCTAAAACACTGCTGTAGGAAAAGGAGCCAACTATCTCATTATGTAAGGTAAGCATCTGAAAGAAAGCGTTCTCAAAAGCTTGCCGTTCAAGTTGAAGCTTTTGTCCTTCAAGTTCCTTGCGTGTTTCTGTTAGTTCCCGCCTCTGTAATTCAAGCTCTGTACGTTGAAGAAAGATTGTGTAAATAATTCCCGCGAATGCTAGACCAGCAAAAAGCGCGTTCACTGCGCCAAACATGTCACCGAAAGTTCCTCGATCTGCTCGGCCATAGAGCAGAATTCCGCCGAGAGTCCAGACTACTAAAACAATGAGCATAAGAAACCCCAAAGTTTTAATACCTGTCTTGGGCGTATTCTGATCGCTAGCCATAAGTATGTGACATTTATGAAATTCAGTTTCTGAGAAAAATGATACGCGCTTTCTGAGAACAGGTTACTTGAACGTGAAAGGTTAAGTTTATTTTTTTCTACTCCGACCCTTTGATTATTTTATCTAAAACTGTGCTCTGGCCTCAATTTATAAACTTCGTTATAGAAGTCGAGGAGTTAAGTGCCGTGAATCCTTGGCAAGAAATTCACGAACAATATAGTCAGACCATGCTTCATGTAACTTTTTACCTTCGACATCTATTGCAAGTTCATCCAGTGTTGCAAAACTACCACTAAGTGATGTTCCTCTTCTTTCGAAGAACTCCGAATTACTTAAAGCTACGGCGACATCATCAGTCATTGCGCGCCACTCATGAACTATCGCCACATGTTTTGATGACCTTTCGCCAACATCTACGTAAATAGCTCCAAGAGGCTTTAATGCAGATGCCTGCACTCGAAGACGCAGCTCTTCCTCAAGTTCACGCACCATACATTGAGAAATAGATGAGCCACCAACAGCATCTTCTTTTCTTACGTGGCCACCAGCCCAGATAACAACCTTATCATGGAGGAGATCATCTGTTTGTTTCTCACGTCTCCGTAATCTCAACACATCACCGCTTGCGTTCCGAACCACTACAACAGGCAAAGCTTGCACACGAGTATTATCTTTCTCAACATCTGAACGTGGTAGATACTCACCTTTTGATTCATACAGATGAATTAATTCTTTAGTGCTGTCCACATGAATGCAGTCACCGGTCTTGAAAAAAGCTGATACGTGACTTTTTGGAAGCGTAAGAACATCTTCGCTGATCTGTTCCTCAATAACGCCTAGAATAATATCTACGACTTTTTCTGCGGTGCGTTTTGGATCAACCTGAATAGCGCCTTGTGATGTATTTATCTCATATATACGAAATTTATCCTTCATACGCTCAGCGGTACGCTTAGTAACTTCAAGCATTTCGCCTAATACTTTTTCATTCATAATAGAACCCACGGTGCCAACAATTGGAAGAAGGCCCTGCTCACGCTTCATTGCATCTTTAGGTGAAACAGTCATGAGAAATACCGCAGTGATACGTTTTCGCCAATCATTTTGTGTGATGAATTGTTCAATAGCCTCTCGCTCGTCTGCACGAAGCCTCTGTAATTTTTCCAACAATTCAAGCCAGCAAATTGTGTCAAATATACCGCGGTCCAGAATTAGAATTTGAGGGTCATCTGGACGTGGAGGATTCTGGGTCTTTTCTAAAATCTGAGATAAGGTTGTACATGCTGTCCATATATTAAAGTTGGCATGCTTTTTATCTCTGATAGGACAAACTGAAGCTCGTTCTACGACTACCTCTGCACGAAATCCGCATCTCCTTAAAAAAGCATGTACTTGTGACAATGTTGTAGTTTTACCAGCTTTCGGTACGCCTGCGAATTCGAGCACAATGGGGATACGTGCAGCATCTCTAAACCTTTGTGCTGCTCTTTCCGCTCGTGCTTGTAAAGCAGACTTCACCATAGCCTACACTCCTTGTGGGGTCTCGTCTTTCAAAACACCGCCAAAGTTAACCAGTACACAACTTTTACGTATCGCAATTAAATAGCGCGCGTGTTAGAAGTAAATGATTAGTATCCGCTATAAAAGCTCTCCTTGGATAAGTTTTGCGCCCGGTATTATTTCTAAGACTCTGGCTACTTCATAGTGCGTGTTGACAATCTCACTGTCATAGCCATATGAGATTTCTTCACGAAGCACAACTCGCAATGAGTCTCCAGGTTGTACGCTGACTTGCCGAGTTTGAAATTTCGTAAGCCAAGAGTCGTCAAATATTTTTGCTTCGATTTGATGTCCTGCATACTTAAATCCCCACATAGTATCACTCAAGTAGTCAGGCTTTTTTACTTTAAGAATTCGCTCACCTTCACTCCGTATAATATTCTGAGTGATCAGTTCACGAACAATCTGAGGTGAAATTGAAAGGCTGCGGTTATACTGAGATGCACCCTCAGAGCTTATGAATGTTGCGCTATCTTCTTGCTGTAAGTTAGATAATGCATCACGGACTGCATTGATATCTGAAAGAAGACTAGCTGTTTCTACTGGGGCATAGGCTGGAAGTAACTTAATATCGGATTGCTCTGCAAGATTGTGAATATCGGTCTCAAGTTGCTTCACTTCCTCACGATTCTTAATTTCTTTCCGGTCTGAACACCAATTAATGATTTTGTGTTTTGCTTTAAGAAGAAAGTGTCCAATAATCTTTTTCGTTTCGCCATGTTTAAGCGCTTCATCCAGCAATTCTTCGATAACCGTTTTGAGTTTTGATTTTAACGAACCTGTCTCAACATCTTGCAGGACGAGAGTAGTACGTACTTTCGTGCTAAGGACAGCGGCAAGGTGGGTGTCGAGAAGTTGTGTAGATTCGATGAGACCAGCCATTGCTCGAAATATGCGCGATGGGTCACCCTCACCTCGCACAAAATCAACCTTGATTTCAATAAAATCGTTATCCGCAACCATGTTTTTATTAGCTTCTTTCTTAAAGATAATTGAATCTCTAGAACATCATATTTGAACCTCATGTGCCATGAGTCAAGCAAGGTAAAAATGCTGTTGCTCCAAGCCCCGTATGGCGCGCCCGAGCATCGCCAGCCTCGGGCCGAGCAAAAGAAATGGGCCTGCCCGCGGTGCGGAAACCGCCCTTAGCTGTTCATCATCGCCGAAGGCGATACAAAACCGTCCCCTCTCCCTCACCCTCTCCCCCAAGGGGAGAGGGAACAAAACTTACGTTATACTCCCCCCCGCCTAAATTAAAAACCGCCCCATGCAAACCATCGACACCTTAATAAACGCCCGCTGGGTGATTCCCGTCGAACCCGACGGCACGACACTAGATCACCACAGCATCGCCGTCCACGGCGGCAAGATCGTCGAAGTCCTGCCCACCAAAGACGCCGCCAAGAAATATCGCGCTACGGAAACGGTCGAGCTCAAGCAGCATGCCGTGATCCCCGGCCTGGTAAACGCGCACACCCATGCCGCCATGAGCCTGTTCCGCGGGCTGGCGGACGATCTGCCGCTCATGGACTGGCTGAACCATCACATCTGGCCGGCGGAAGCGAAGTGGGTCAGCCCCGATTTCGTGCGCGACGGCACCGAGCTCGCCATCGCCGAGATGCTGAAGAGCGGCACCACTTGCTTCAGCGATATGTACTTCTTCCCCGACGTCACCGCACGCGTGTGTCACGACGCCGGCATGCGTGCCTGCATCGGGCTGATCATGATCGACTTCCCCAGCGCCTGGGCACAGAACGCCGATGAATACCTGCATAAGGGGCTCAAGCTGCACGATGAGCTGCGCAACAGCGAACTCATCACCACCGCCTTCGCTCCGCACGCGCCTTATACAGTCTCGGATGCACCATTCGAAAAAATCCGCATGTACGCCGACGAGTTGGATATTCCGATCCACATGCACGTGCACGAAACCGCGCATGAGGTGAGTGAAGGACAGAAACAGCATGGCATGCGTCCGCTGGCCCGCCTGGCGAAACTCGGCCTGCTCGGCCCGCGCCTAATCGCGGTGCACATGACCCAGCTGCTGCCGGAGGAGATCAAGACGCTGGCGCAGGACAATGTCAGCGCGGTGCACTGCCCGGAATCCAATCTCAAGCTCGCCAGCGGCTTCTGCCCGGTGCAGGCGCTGGTCAAGGCCGGCGTGAACGTGGCGCTCGGCACCGACGGTGCGGCCAGCAACAACAGCCTCGACATGCTGGAGGAAATGCATATCGCCGCCTTGCTCGCCAAGGGCGTGAGCGGCGATGCCACCGCGATCCCGGCGCATATGGCACTGCGCATGGCGACGCTGAACGGCGCGAAGGCGCTCGGGCTGGAGGCGCGCATCGGCTCACTCACCGCCGGCAAGGCGGCAGATATTACGGCCATTGATCTTTCCGCCATCAGCAGCCAGCCGGTGTACGAGCCCTTGTCGCAGATCGTCTATGCCACCACGCGCAACCAGGTCTCGGACGTGTGGGTCAACGGCAAGCACCTGCTCGCGAATTACCACTTGGCCGGAATCGACGAAGCTGCCCTACGGGACAAGGCCGTCGAATGGAGTAATAAGATAAGAGCCTGAACCGCGGAGAACACAGGGTTCGCAGAGAAAATGAAGAATTGAGAGTACAATATTTTTATTTCTCTGCGTGCTCTGCGCCCTCTGCGGTGAATATTTATATGACCCATACCGCCCAAAACGTCGATCCCGAAGAAATCGCCAAGTTTGAATCCCTGGCGGCGCGCTGGTGGGACCCACACAGCGAATTCAAGCCGCTGCACGACATCAACCCGCTGCGCCTCAACTATATAAATGATCGCGCCGGGCTCAAGGGCAAGACTGTGCTCGACATCGGCTGCGGCGGCGGCATTCTCTCGGAGAGCATGGCGGAGAAAGGCGCCAACGTCACTGGCATAGACCTCGGCGACGCCCCGCTCGCGGTGGCCAAGCTGCACTTGAAAGAATCCGGACAGAAGGTCGATTACCGCAAGATCAGCGCCGAGGATATGGCGCGCGAGAAGCCGGAATCCTTCGACATCGTGACCTGCATGGAAATGCTGGAGCATGTCCCCGAACCGTCCTCCTCGGTCGCGGCCTGCGCCAAACTGGTCAAACCCGGCGGCAAGGTGTTCTTCTCCACCATCAACCGTAATCCGAAGTCATGGCTGCTCGCCATTGTCGGCGCCGAGTACGTGCTGAACATGCTGCCCAAGGGCACGCACGAATACATGAAATTCATCAAGCCCTCGGAGCTGGAACAGTGGGCGCGGCGCGCGGGGCTGTCGGTGCAAGAGTTCATCGGCATGCACTACAACCCGCTGACGCGTCAGTACCGCCTCGGGCGCGGCGTGGACGTCAACTACATCGCCTATTCCACGCGCGGTGAGTAAGGCCTTCAAAAACTATTTCTACCGCCAAGACGCCAAGAGAGCAGAATAATTTGTTTGAAAAACTTAGCGTACCTGACATCTTGGTGCTAAATATCCATAGTCTTTGCAGGGCGGTCAAAAGCGAAGCAAAGCGCACCGTTGGTACATTCGGTACGCTTCACTGATGCTCAGTAAATCCAACGTCATACTGTTTCTTGGCGTCTTGGCGCCTTGGCGGTAATTACTAATAGTTTATTTACAATGGCTTCCAAAATCCGCACGGTGTTGTTCGATCTCGACGGCACGCTGGCTGACACCGCGCCGGACTTGGCGCATGCGCTGAACGTGCTGCTGATCGAGGAAGGCAAGCGGGCGCTGCCTTACGACATCATCCGCCCCGAGGTGTCGCACGGGGCCTCGGCGATGGTGACGCTCGGTTTCGGTCAGAAACCGGGTGATTCCGATTTCGATCGCCTGCGTCAGCGTTTCCTTGTGCTGTATACCGAAAATCTTTGCCGCCACACGCGCCTGTTCGACGGCATTCCACCTCTGCTGCAAGCGCTCAAGAAACAAGGCATGAACTGGGGCGTGGTCACGAACAAGCCGACGTTTCTCACCGATCCGTTGATGGCGCAGCTCAATCCCCAGCCCGCGCCCATCTGCGTGGTCAGCGGCGACACCGTGCCCAATCGCAAGCCGCATCCGGAGCCGATGCTGCACGCCTGCACCGCGGCCGGCAGCCGTCCGGAGCAATGCCTGTACGTCGGCGACGCCGAGCGCGACATCCTGGCCGGACGACATGCCGGCATGAAGACGCTCGTGGCGCTGTTCGGGTACATTAACGGCCATGAAACCCCCGATCGCTGGGGCGCGGACGGCATGATCCGTGCGCCGGGCGATATTCTGGACTGGCTGAAACAGCATGAGTAACGCCGTCACACTTATTATTGTAAGCATCGTCATCCTGCTGGCGGGCGCGCTGGGCTGGTTCGTCTCGCGCCTGCGCAACCAGAAGCAGCTCACGGAACTCGCCATCACGCTCGAACTGGAACGCAAGGCGGCACAGGAAAAGCTTGCCGGCCTCGAACAAACCTTTATTGCGCTGTCCAATCGCGCGCTCAAGGAAAACAACCAGACTTTCTTGCAACTGGCGCAGGAATCGCTCAAGCAATTCCACGTGCAGGCCAAGGGCGATCTTGAGCTGAAGGAAAAAGCAGTCGAGAACCTGATCAAGCCGGTGCGCGAGGCCTTGGAAAAAACCGAGCAGCAAATCCGCATGATGGAGAACGATCGCAAGGAAGCCTACGGCTCACTCACCAAGCATCTCGAAACCATGGTGCAGACACAGCAACTGCTGCAAGGCGAAACACGCAATCTGGTGCAGGCGCTGCGCCGCCCCGAAGTGCGCGGCCAATGGGGCGAGATGACGTTGAAGCGCCTCGCCGAGCTGGCCGGTATGGTCGAGCACTGCGATTTCTACGAACAGGAACACACGGACACGGATGAAGGCCGCCTGCGTCCCGACATGATCGTGCGCATGCCGGACGGACGCGAAATCGTGGTGGACGTAAAAACCCCGCTCGATGCCTATCTCAGCGCGGTCGAGGCCACTGACGACGATACGCGCCGCAAGCATCTGGAGCATCACGCGCGCAAGGTGCGCGAGCGCGTGCGCGAACTATCGAGCAAGGCTTACTGGACACAATTCAAGAACGCGCCGGACTTCGTGATCCTGTTCATCCCCGGCGACCAGTTTCTGGGCGCCGCGCTCGACATTGATCGCAGCTTGCTGGAAGACGCCCTGAAACAGAAGGTCATTCTCACCACCCCGACCAGCTTCGTGGCCCTGCTACGCGCCGTGGCCTACGGCTGGCGTCAGGAAAGCCTCACGGCCAACGCCGCTCACATCCGTGATGTCGGCGAAGAACTGTACAGCCGGCTCGCCACCTTCAGCGAACACCTCTTGAAGCTCGGCCGCAGCCTCAACAGCACGGTGGCGGATTACAACAAGACCGTGGGATCCTTCGAGGCCAAACTGCTCCCGGGGGCGCGCAAGTTCTCGGAAATGGGTGTGGGCGGGGACAAGGCACTGGAAGAGCCCGAGCGAATTGAGAAGGCGGTCCGGGACGTACAAGAGGTTTAACCGGCCCAATGGCCGGGCGGCAGCGTGCTATATTTTTAGCTGACATGGCTCATTCCGGGCGATGCTGACACGATAGCCGTGAAGCCAGAAAAATCCCAGACGACTGACCAGCTCCCACTCCTGCTGCTGGTGGAAGACTCCCCGACAACCACGGCGTTGCTGTCGAAATACCTTGGCAACAATTATCGTTTGCTGCACGCGAAAGATGGCGTGATGGCCTGGGAGACGCTTGAAGCCAACCCGGAGATTGTCCTCGTCATCACCGACATTCACATGCCGAACATGACCGGGCATCAATTGCTGGTGAAGATTCGCAAAAGCGAGGACGCCCGCCACAAGAACCTGCCGGTCATCGTCATGACCACCGCCGAGGACAACGTCGATCGCAACCTGGCCTTCCTCAATGGCGCCAACGATTTCATTACCAAGCCCATCGATGAAATGGAAATGGTGGCGCGCGTCAACGTGCATTGCCGGCTGGCGCGCACCATCCGCGAGCTGGAAGCGAGCAGGCATGCGTTGGCGGAACAAGCCACCACGGATTCACTCACCAGGCTCAGGAATCGCCGCGCTTTCTTTGAGAACGGCGCCAAGGCGCTGGTCATGGCGCGCCGCTATGTGTCGGACCTGTCGGTGATCCTGCTGGACATCGACCACTTCAAGAAAATCAACGATACCTACGGGCACTCGATCGGTGACGACGCGCTGGTCCTGGTCGCGCAAATCCTGCTGGACATGTCGCGCACCGAGGATACGGTGGCGCGCATCGGCGGCGAAGAATTCGCCATGCTGCTGCCGGACGCCAATCGCCTCGGGACGGCGGTGCTGGCGGAACGCACCCGTTCCGCCATCGAACGCGAACAATTTATCTTCGGCGACAAGATTATTCCGATCACCGTCAGTATTGGTATCGCCTCGCTGAGCGTGGATCCGGCGGAGAGCATCGATCAACTGCTGGGGGTGGCGGACAATCGCCTGTATCTCGCCAAGAACTCGGGGCGCAACCGGATCTGTGTCAATGACGAGGGCAAAACCACTTTCGGCTAATACCCTCGCCCGTAGCCTATTTAGAGAATTTTTCCTTCACCGGCTTGGTGGCGTCGTGGATCGCTTCTTTGGTGTCTTTCAACAACTCGCCCGTGCGCTCCTTGACCTGCGCGGCGATGTCCGGCTTGGCGGCAAACGGGTTGCTGAGTAGCGGCACGTCCTTGCCGAAATTGATGCCGAGCGGAAAGGCAACAATCAGGCCGACGGCTAATCCAATAATAAATTTCTTCATAGCGCCCTCTTTGTCGTGAAACACGCCTGATCATAAACAACACCGTCGCCCTTGGCCACTGTGCTGGCAGACGGCATGCGATACAATCGGCACACTTTTCTGCATCCGACAATGCATTACACCGATGCCGGCTTATACACCTGCCCCCAACCTGCTCGCCTCTCGACGCATCCTGATCACCGGCGCCGGTGACGGTATCGGCCGCGCGGCGGCGCTCACCTGCGCGCAACACGGTGCCAGCGTCATCTTGCTCGGGCGCACCGCAAAGAAACTGGAAAAAGTGTACGACGAGATTGAACGCCAAGGCTGGCCACAGCCGGCGATCCTGCCGCTCGATCTGGCCACGGCCACGCCCTCGCACTATGAACAGTTGGCGCAGACCGTCGAAAAGGAGTTCGGACAGCTTGACGGCCTGCTGCACAATGCCGCCGATACCGGCACCCTGACGCCACTGGAACACTACACGCCCGAAATGTGGTTCCGCGTAATGCAGGTGAATCTGAATGCCGCCTGGCTGCTGACGCGTGCCTGCCTGCCGCTGCTGAACAATTCCACGGATGCCTCGATTGTATTCACCACGGCCGACGTCGGCCGGAAGGGCCGCGCCTATTGGGGCGCTTACGGCGTCTCCTGCTTCGGGTTGGAAGGCCTGATGCAGATACTTGCGGATGAGCTTGCCTCTGCCGGGCGCGTCCGCGTCAACAGCCTCGACCCCGGCGCGGTCCGCACCGGCCTGCGCTCGCGCCTCTATCCCGGCGAGGATCGCGACACCCTGCCGACACCGGAAAGTCTCGCGCCGGCCTACCTGTATCTGCTTGGCCCGGACAGCCGCGGTGTCAGCGGCCGGGCGCTGAGTTCCCGGGATCTGCCCGCCTAAGCCTGCCTTAAAGCGCATAACGATCAGCGCCCTGCCTGCCTTCCCTCCGGCACCGACAAACTGCCGTTCCCCGGTTTTGTGTGGCCGTAATGGCCTTTTTTTGGTAGCGTTATTCGGTCCAGAATCATAAGAAAACAGGAAATGTCGCCCTCGCCCAGCGATTGCCCTGTTGCGAATGAACCCGGTGACGCCATGACTCGACATACCAGCAAGTCAGGGTGCTGCCGTATCGGAGGAGGCTATCTAATGAACAAGAAAATTCCACGGGCGCGTTTGCTTGCCTGTGCCTGCTGCATGGCCATCTCGGTATCCGCGCTGCCGGCTTACGCCGACTGGAAACCCGAACTCGTCGTCCCGTCAAAAGGCGCCTTTGGAGCCTCCGAGACCATCCGCATCAGCCTCCCCAAGCTGCCGACGGGAACCCTGCCACGACTGATGCTGGAACTGGATGATTTCGACGTAACCGGCATGGTGTCGCGCGAAGGCAATCACGCTCTCTTCACACCGCCTCAAGCGATGAGTTACGGCCAGCATCAATTGCGCCTGGTCGAGCACGCGGCCGATGGCAGCATCATCGAGCGCGGCGTCTGGACGCTGGACGTGCGCAAGAATTCCGCCTTTCGCGAGGCCGACCTGAACGCCAACGTGACGCTGAACTTTGTGCGACGCGTGTCGGACGACAATCTCGTTGACGCGCCCAAGCGCAATCAGGCCAATGGCGCGGCCCAGCTTCAGGGCGCGGTCGCCGACGGCAACTGGCGCCTCGGCGGCAATGCCGACATTCTTGCCAACAGTCAGGAAACCCAGTTGCCGCGCTCCAAGCACAAAGTGGATGTGGGAAATTTCCTGCTCACCGGCACGGCCGGCGATTTCAGCGTCAACGCCGGCCACCACGCCATCGCGCCGGAGAGTCTGGTGATGCAGGGCTTCAACCGCCGCGGCGTGTCGGCCGGCTACGCCTCGCCGGAAACGGGCGCCGCCGTCAGCGGCTTCGGTCTGCGCACGCAGGACATCTACGGCGCGCAGGAAGGTTTCGGAATCGGCGATTCAGAAAATCGCATTGACGGCATCACCGCCTCGCTGCGGCCGCTCGCCTCCGACCGCGACGCGCTGCTGATCGCGGCCACCTATCTCTCGGGCGAGGGTCCGGACCAGATCGGCACGAGTATCGGCGGCGACACAACAGTCTCCGGCGGGCGCTCCAGCAGTTTCATCGCCGATGGCAACCTGCTCGACAGGCGCCTGCGTCTGCGCGGCGAGGTCGCCCGCACGCACTTCGACTCCGACGGTAAAGGCCGCGACACCGACCTCGACGGCGTCATTGACTCCAACCTGTCCGCCGAGAAGAGCCGCGCCCACACGGCGCTGGTCATGTTCTCGCCGTGGCAGCAGAAGATCGTCATGGACCAGCCCATGGCCGCCAGCATCGGCATCGAGAAGCGGCGCATCGGAACATTTTTCCGCAGTCCGGCCAACCCCTCGGGCGTCGCCGACCGTCAGGCCATCCGCAGTTTCGTCAACTTTGACTGGTTCGGGTTGAACGCCCAGGCCTCACTCGGGCACGAGACCGACAACGTGGACGATCTGATCCTGCTGCCGCGCACCGAAACCACGCAGGGTGTGGTTTCGCTGACCTACACGCCGCTGCAAACGCCAACCGCCGACGGCCAGTTGCCGCCGCCGGCCTGGTACGGCCAGCCGACCTATAATGTCACCCATGTGGACGTGGACCAGGGCGTGGAAAAGGCGACAGCCGGCCTGGCGAGCGGCGCGCTGCATGCCACGCGCAACACCACCTTGAGCGCGATGTTCAACTACAGTACCTGGAGCTGGTCCGCCGTACATACTTTCGGCAAGGACATTGACTACATCAATGCCGGCCCGGACACGGAGAACAAGACCACCCAACTGGCCGCCAACCTGCGTATCGGCGAGAAACTCTCGCTCAACCCCAACCTGCAATTCAACGAAGTCATCAACAACGACAGCCGCACGCTGGATTCGGAAACCGTATCCGCGGGACTGAGCCTGGGCTATGCCTTCAGCCAGCGGGTCAACGCCAATCTGGGTTACAGCGCCAACCGCCAGCAGGTGCAGGACGGTTCCGTCAACATCCGGACGCACGACATCACCGGCAGCCTTGGCTGGATGGTGCAGCCGGCGCAGGGCCTCAAACCCGGCGTCGCGCTTTCCCTCGAAGGCCAGTATCACGACGCGGAAGATCGCGTCACTACCAGCAACGATGTGGAAAACTATCAGGTATTCCTGAAGGCATCGGTATCCTGGCAGCCGGGATACTGAAAAACAGAATGAACCGGCATTAGGCCGCCAACGACACAGATTCCGAGGTGACAACCATGATGCATGCACTATCTCTCTTTCGAGCCATAATCCTTGGCCTGGCCCTGTTCAGCAGCGCGTTCGGCCCACCGGCGCATGCGTCTATCAGCAGCATCACGTCCACACCCGGCAGCGCCAGGGTTCCCCTCGGTGGTTCCGCCACGATAACCATCACATGGAATGTCACGGTGAATGACGGCCCGGTGGCGCGTTCGCCCAGCGGCGTCTTCCGTAGCAGTGTTGACGCAACACTGCTGGGAACTGTTTCCACTTCCCTGAGCAAGCCCGCTGCCGCCGGCACCACCGCAGTGATCACGGAATCGCTTCTGGTTCCGGCCGATGTGATCTACCGGGCACACAAAATGGGCCTGACCAGTTTTACATATTTTCGTGACTTCGAAGATGATGGAACGTTGTCAGGACAGCCGGGGTTTGTCACGATCAATATTGCCTCCTCTGCCGCCGCCGGCTTCAGTGTCTCGCGCCTGGCGCTCGCCTTCGACAACGGCGCGCCGGTGCGCGTGCTCGGCATGAAAGAACCGATACATGCGCTGGCCGAAATCAGTTTCTCGGGCAGCGGCCTGGTGCAGGGAGTGTGGGAAGTCGCCGGTCCGTCGAGCACTTCCGGTCAACCGGTCTATCGCACCCTGAATCCGGTGCGCCAGTACCTCACCGGCGGCAGCCCGCAAACCCTGCGCAGTCCCAACCTGCCGACCGACAGCTCGGGCTTTTATCTGGTGCGGTTCCGCATCACCGATCCGGTGCCCGGTTTCGAACAACCGGTGCTGCGCTACTTCGTCAGCAGCGGCAAACCGGGAGAGGTGCTACCAATCGTACCCATCGGGATCGTGCTGCCGGCACACCAGAGCCTGCTGGCGCCGGATGACGTGTTCGCCTGGGAACCGATACGCGGCGCACGCGCCTACCAGCTCGAGGTGTACGCGGCCGCCCCGCAGGCCGGCGATTCGCTCCCGGATCTCGGTGGCGAAGCCACGACCAGGGCGCCCACCTTGCCCGCCACACCGCCCGTGACCGGCATGCTGGTGCCGGGGACACAGACAAAAACCACGCTGTCCGCCAGCGCGCGCACTCACCTGCCGCCGGGCGGCCGCTATCTGTGGCGTGTGCTCGCCATCGGCGGCGACGGCAGCATCGTCGGTGAGAGTCCAGTGCGGGAAATCCGCTTACCGTAAGCGGAATGTCGGGGGACAACATGAAGGAACGGCGGCCAACTGAGATTGATGATGCCGCGGGCCTTCTGACACGAATTGCCTCTGGCAACGAGCCGGCACTGCGCGAATTTTACCAGTCGTATCACAGACAGGTTTACGCCTTTGCCCTCAAGCGTCTGAGAGAGCCGGCGGATGCTGCCGACGTCTTGAACGAAGTCATGCTCGAGGTGTGGCGTTCCGCCGGCCGATTCGAGGGCCGCTCCAGGGCGCTAACCTGGGTTCTTGGTATCGCGCACCACAAGACCGTTGATCATTTCCGCCGCCGCAAAAACCATCCGCAGGACGAACTTGACGCCGAAATGGAAGACGAGAACAGCCCGACCGCATTCGACGTGTACGCCGGCGCGGAAAATGCATCGCTGCTGCGCCGCTGCCTTGACGGATTGTCTGAGATGCATCGCCAAATAATGCACCTTGCCTACTTCGAAGATTTGTCCTGCGAGGAAATTTCTGAAATTTCGGAATGTCCGGTCGGAACGGTCAAAACCCGAATGTTTCACGCGCGGCGTCTGCTCAAGCGCTGTCTCGGTGCGCTGGCCGAGGCAACAGGATGAACTGCGCCGTCCAGCGCCTGCCTCGAGCCCTGCAGTGCGTTCCGGTGTCGCGCGCCACCGGAACTCCAGTCCCAGCGCTTTGAACCATGCGTGCAGAGACGACGACATAACGGATGAACCGCGCCGTCCATCGCTTACCGCTTAATTATGAAGCCGTGAAG